>JANNBP010000442.1:0-2069 GCA_031385555.1 Deltaproteobacteria bacterium
GGACGGTGGCTCGCGAACCGCTGGAGCCAAGGCCATCGAGGAGACCAAGCTGCTGGTGCTCGATCGCGAGGATCTCCTCCAGCTGTTCCGCAAGCGTCCCGATGCCGCGCTCGACATGCTCGCGGTGATGGGCCGGATGACCCGCAAGGCGAACGCGCTGCTGCGCGAGCGCGTGGTCAAGAACGTCAACGAGGAGGTCGCCGAAGATCGCGGCGGGATCGTGCTGCGGGTCGCCGACTGGGTCGCGAACTTCTCCGGCAGCATCACGTTCCTGATCGTTCACGTGTTCCTGTTCGCGATCTGGATCGTGCTCAACCTCGGCGTGCTCCCGTTCGGCGACTTCGATCCATTTCCGTTCGGGCTGCTGACGATGGCGGTCTCGCTCGAGGCGATCATCCTGTCGACGCTGCTGTTGTTCAGCTCGAACCGACAGACCGCGCGCGATCGGATCCGCAGCGACATCGAGTACGAGATCAACCTCAAGGCCGAGCTCGAGGTCTCGCAGCTTCACGGCAAGACGGATCGGATCCTCGAGGAGATGCTCGAGCGGTTCTCCCGGATCGAGAAGGTGCTCAACATCGCACCTCGAAAGTGACTACTGCGAGAGCGCGCAGTCGAGCAGCGCGTCGTACGCGGTCTTGTCGCTACCCGGCAGTGGACGGCGAATTGCTTCGGTGGTGCCCGCCGCGGTCAGCGTCGAGATCAGCTGCGAGAGCGTGCCCTTCACCTTGACGTCGCACTTCCACGCGCGCGTCGTCGTCTGGATCGCGCCGCTCTTCTCCGGCACGACGTGATAGCTGCCGGCGAACGCCCAGGTGCACGACTTCACGTTGCCGGTTGACTTGGTGACCGAGCACTCGAAGTCCATCGCCTGCAGATCGCCGAAGTCGCTCGAGCAGAACGTGTCGCTGCAGACGTTGTCGAAGCCGTGCACGAGCGCGGCCTTCGCCGCCTTCCACTTCGTCTGGTTCGCCGTGGTGGTGTAGTAGTCAGTCGCCGCGACGTACGACTCGGTGCCGAGCTTCGCGAGCTCGCCCGGGTTCATGCCGATCGGGTTGCCGAAGCAGACTTCGAGTTGCTTCATGATCGTCTCGGAGCCCGGCAGCACGACGCGCAACGGATCGTCACCTTCGAGGATCGGGATCAGCTTGTTCGAGTAGATGTTCGACGTGATGTGGCACTGGAACAGCGGCACGTCGGCGAGGACGCGCGCGTTGCGGGTGTCGACCACGAGGCTCGACGTCGCGAACGTTTATACGCACTCGTGTACGCTGTTGAGCTTGTTGGACACCGAGCAGCCGAACGTCAGCGGGACGAGCTTGCCGTACGGGCCACCGCACGAACCGTCACCGCAGAGCTCGACGAACTTCGCGTTGAGGTGATGGATGGTGTCGTACCAGCGACCCTGATCGGTCTTCGAGAAGTCGAGGATGTCGACGTACCTGGTCGAGCCGGCCTCCTGCTCGTCACCTTCGAAGCCGCTCTCGTCGCCCCCGGTGGCGCACGCGGAGAGAACCAGGAGTGAAGCCAATACAGTCTTCATGAGGGACGCGCGATATACGTCACCCGACCCAGCGCGTCAACAACCCAGAATGACTACGCAAACGCCACTGTATGACATGTCGGCTGGCTTACGAGATCAGCAACCGTCGAACACATAACCGCCCGATCCCGCCGGGACGAGGTCGAGATCCCGGAGCACCATCGACAACGTCGGGAACGCGGCGCAGCCGGCCTCGAACGCGGCGCGCTGGTACTCGATGACGATCACGTGATCGCCGTAGGCATCGCGATAGGTCTGGCACTCGTCGAACTCGTTGCACTCCTCGGCGACCACGAAGTCGGTGCCGAGCTCGGACTTGCGACCGACCAGCTCTGCCGAGTTCTTCTGTGCGATGGGGAGCGAGCGAGCGTGCGCGGCATTGGCCATCGCGCGCATCGCGGCGACCGCATCGTTCTCGACGAGCAGGCCCTGCGAGCGCGAGAACGAATCGAGGTTATCGATCTCGATCGCATCGAACCCAGCCTCCGCGCAGCCCGCGATCCATTCGCCGACGACACCGGCGAGC
>JANNBP010000249.1:0-2830 GCA_031385555.1 Deltaproteobacteria bacterium
TGATGTGGCACTGGAACAGCGGCACGTCGGCGAGGACGCGCGCGTTGCGGGTGTCGACCACGAGGCTCGACGTCGCGAACGTCCACACGCACTCGTGCACGCTGCCGAGCTTGCTGGACACCGAGCAGCCGAACGTCAGCGGGACGAGCTTGCCGTACGGGCCACCGCACGAACCGTCACCGCAGAGCTCGACGAACTTCGCGTTGAGGTGATGGATGGTGTCGTACCAGCGACCCTGATCCGTCTTCGAGAAGTCGAGGATGTCTATGTACGTGGTCGAGCTTGCTTCCTGCTCGTCGCCTTCGAAGCCGCTGTCGTCGCCACCGGTGGCGCACGCGGAAAGAACCAGGAGTGAAGCCAATACAGTCTTCATGAGGAGCGCGATATACGCCCCGCGACCCAGCGCGTCAACAAGTCAGAATGACTACGCAAACCCGGCCGTAGCCAATGTAGGTGAGCTTACCGGATCAGCATCCGTCGAACACGTAACCGCCAGATCCCGCCGGTACGAGGTCGAGATCCCGCAGCACGATCGACAGCGTCGGGAACGCGGCGCAGCCGGCGTCGAACGCCGTGCGGTTGTACTCGATGACGATCACGTGATCGCCGTACGCGTCGCGGTAGGTCTGGCACTCGTCGAACTCGTTGCACTCCTCGGCGACCACGAAGTCGGTCCCGAGCTCCGTCTTACGACCGACCAGCTCCGCCGAGTTCTTCTGTGCGATCGGCAACGAGCGTGCGTGTGCGGCATCGGCCATCTCGCGCATCGCGGCGACGGCATCGCTCTCGACGAGCAGGCCCTGCGATCGCGAGAACGAGTCGAGGTTGTCGATCTCGATCGCCTCGAACCCGGCGTCCGCGCAGCCGGCGATCCAGTCACCGACGACGCCGGCGAGCTCGGTGCGCTTCGCCTCGGTGCTGACGTCGATCAACATCTCGTCCCACTCGACGTCGATCACGGGCTGCGCGTTGCCGTCGCGCAGGATCAGATCGGGATGCGAGGTCATGAAGAACGACTCTTCATCCGGCTGGATCTGGAAGCCGTTGACGTAACAGATGTTGTAGATGCCGGCCGCGGGCGCTGCATTGCGATCGCGCGAGACGATCGTCACGCCGGCCGGTGGGGGATAGGCGCCGCCGAGCTGATAGTCCAGACCCCCGTTGGCCGGCGGCAACGCGAATTCGGAGGGCGGGCCATCGCCGGGCGGAGCGTCGTCCCCCGAGGGCGAGCCACAGGCCGCGAGCACGACGAGCCACGAAACTCTCATTGAGCGATGCTATCACTTTGCAGTCGCAGTCCCGCTGCAACCACGTGTGTGCACGAGCCCGCCTGTGATCTTCCAGCAAAGCGCGCTCACTAGTGGGAGCCACTAGAGGCACGGCTGCTGCACGAGGCGCGGGCATGAGGATCCTGTGCCTGCTGGCGCTCGTTGCGTGCGTGGATGACTACGACGACGAAGACATCTTGATCGATACGTCGGTCTCCGAAGTCCGGACGTTCCCGGGCGTCAACGGCGAGTGGTGCGCCGAGAGCCCCTACAACTGCCGGTTCCGTGCACCCGGCATCAGCCAGCGCGTGGTCACCGCGAGCGGGCTCGAGACCTGGGGCGTCGATCCGAGCGCCTCGCTGCGCGACGGTCACGGCGACGTGCTCGGTCCGATCACGAACGCGCGGCTGACGTTCAACTACGGCCAGACGCGGCTGCTCGCCGGCAAGGCGCACGCGCTCGCACTCGCGACCTCGAACGGAAGTGCAGGCTGGTATCCGATCGATCACATCCTCGGTGAGGACTCGTTTCGCGCACGTGTCGGCGAGGTCAATGCACGCGATCCGCACGACGGCCGGATGGCCTGCTACGAGATCCGCGATTCACACGACTCGAACATCGAGCTACGCAAGGTCGTCTACGACAGCCGCGCCACCCACGAGCGCGCGGGCGACTATCTCTCCCTCGAGCGCGACAACGGGCGCCGCTCCGCGAATCTGATCTTCATGGTTCCCGGCTTCGGGCTCGGCGGTGCGACGACGGATCACTTCCCCGCCGGCTCGAAGTTCCATCGCGTCGACGTGCCGACGAACAGCGGGCGCCCGTCGATCACGATCCCGCTGTGGGTCAAGGACGGTGCGGGTCGCTATCGGAAGCAGCAGGGTACGATGACGTTTCTCTACGGCTTCATCGTCGGCAACGGCGTGAAGCGCTTCGGCTGGCTGGCGCGCGAGGCGCTCCGCGTCTCCTACTGCTAGATCACCGAAGGCGATCGAGCCTGTAGCCCGCAGTGCTTGATCGACTAGTCGACGGGCAGGCGCAGCTGCTCCGTGAGCGCGACCACTTGCTCGCGCAACGCGATCAGCGCTTTGATCGAGAGCCCGCTGCGTTCGAGGATGCACGCCGGGACGCCTTCCGCACGCTTGCGGAGCTTCTTGCCGCCGGGCGTCAGGAAGATCTCGACGACGCGTTCGTCCTCGGTGCTGCGCCTTCGCTCGATCCATCCCGCTTGTTCGAGGCGCTTGAGCAGCGGCGTCAGTGTGGCCGAATCGAGCTGTAGCCGTTCACCGACCTCGGAGACCCGCGCGCCGTCCTTCTCCCACAACACCAGCATCGCGAGGTACTGCGGATAGGTCAGCTCGAGCTCCGCGAGGATCGGGCCGTACGCGTTGGTCATCGCGCGCGACGCCGCATACAGCGCGAAGCACAGCTGGTCGTCGAGGTGCAGGTGATCGGCCATCTCGTCTCCTAGGCGACTGTCAGGTCGACGGCAATGTTGCCACGCGTGGCGTTCGAGTACGGACATGCTTCGTGCGCGGCCTTCGCGAGCGCCTCGGCCTGCT
>JANNBP010000268.1:0-2007 GCA_031385555.1 Deltaproteobacteria bacterium
TTCTGGAATCGTGTCGCGCCTCACGAGAAGGCGCCTGGATTCGCTGATCAGGTATGTCACGTCGCGTGCGCTATCGGCGACGCGCGACGCTCGCGACCTCGCTCGTCGAGCCGATCGCGATCGAACAGGTAACCCCGAAGCTCGCGGCACGATGGGGCGACCTGCTTGCGCGGTACGGGCTGACGTGGTGCTTGCAGGTGTTCGAGCGCTGGGCCGCGAGAGACGAGCGCCATGGCGAGACAACGCCGCGCTTCAAGTGGCTCGTCTCGCTGCCGGCGCTGGCCGCGCCGTTGTGCGGTCGCGGCGGCGAGGACGGCGCCGAGCTCGTTCGCAGGATCACACACGCACAATGGACGTGGCTCGACGCTCGGCTCGCTGCGTGGATCAAGCCGCCGGTGTCGAGCTACTCGCGCAAGAGCCTCAAGGAGGCCAGTCGTCCGATCGTAGGATTGCTTGCCGCGGCGGCGGTCGTCCGCGCTCACGATCTCCAGGAAGCGATCGTTGGACGCCTAACCGTCGGGCGGGACTACCCGATCACCGGAGCGCTCGCGGTCCTGCGCGCCGGAGCGTTCCACGGCGCCGCGATGCTCGGCCTTGATACGCTGCACGAGGACTGGACGCGCGCTATCTCGGCGCTGGTGGCGGCACCGGCGCGCGCATCAGGAGACTGGTCGATCACGACGAAGCTCGGCTGCACGTGCGAACTCTGTGCGCGCCTCGGTCAGTTCCTTCGCGCGCCCATCCAGCAGCACCTCGATTGGCCGCTCGCGAAGGACCGGCGTGCCCACGTTCAAGGCGTGATCACGAGCCACGAGCTCCCGCTCACCCACGTTACTCGCCGAGTCGGCAGCCCCCACACGCTCGTCCTGACCAAGACGCGCGCGTTGTTCACGCGCGACGCGTCCGAGCGTGCGATGTGGGCGCGCGATCTCCTGTGGCTGCGTGAGGTCGCAAAGACGTTCACGACGCCAGCGCGCTCCCCAACGCGTCAACCCGCACCACGATCGCGGACTACTTCCAGTAACCGGGTTCGCGCTTCGCGGGAGCGACGGACACGATGAGGACGGTTTGATGGGGTTCGTCGAGCCAGTAGAACACGACGAACGGGAACACGTGCACGACCGCGCGCCGGTAGCTCGGATCGTCCGGCCAGCGCTGGAAGTGCTCGGGCGCGTCGGCGATGCGCTCGATCGCCGCGTCGATCTCGTCGAGGAAGCGATCGCCGAGCCCCTCTCGCTTGAGTGTACTTCACAGCCTCGGTCTCGGCCTCGACGACCGCGGCCGGGTTCCACACGATTCGCCAGGCCACGGATCAGCTCAGCCGCGGGTCAAACGTGCTCGAAGGCGTGCCCGCGCTTCTGGCCAGGGAATTCCCGGCTCCTGGCCGGACTGATAGGCAGCACGCCGCCGATCCAGCTCGGCCCTGAAGGCGGCCGTCGCTTCGGGGGAATCGGGTTGCGTGGGATCCAGGCTCGCGAGGATCTCCTCCGCCACCACAACTCGGTCCTCGTCACTCAGCGCAAGCGCATCGGCGATGACCTTGGCGGTGGCGGACTTGGACATGAGCAGAGGATACTGCGCATGACGTGGGCGAAGCACGAAGACCTTCGCAGGGCCCACGCCCGCGCTCTGCCCACGCTCTGCCCGAGACCACCAGATCACCACGGACGAGGTCGGATCACCCAGGACGCCAAGCTCATGATCGTGCAGCAAGCGCTCGGTTTCGTTGACGTCCCAAGAGATTTCGACCCCCGCCGCCTCCACCATTATTTCAAGCAGTTAGGTCAGATTTTGGCCGACGCTGCCACGACGCTGCCACGCCAAGTCGGCGAAGCCTCGTCATCGCCTTCGCGAACTTCTTGGTCGGCCCGGCAACCGCATGATGGTGACGTCGCCGTTGGCCCCCGCCGTCGGACTGCCGATGAAGGTCGCGCCGGCCGTCTCCTGGAAGAACAAGCAGCTGTGCTCCGACTGACTGACCGCGTCGCTGTTGATCAAAACGATCAC
>JANNBP010000288.1:0-5526 GCA_031385555.1 Deltaproteobacteria bacterium
CGGACACCCAGTTCAGGGTGACGCTTCGGCTCTCCGACGTGACGATGAAGGTGCTCGGCGAGTCGTTCACGCCGGTCGCTGGCCTGATCAAGAGTGGTGCGCTCGACCTCAGCAAGCCTGGCAACCTCGCCAAGTTCATGCCGAAGCGTCCGGCCATCCTCGTCGAGGCGCACGACGACATCATCGTGATCGACCTGATGCAGAACCCCAAGTTCGCCGAAAACGACAAGGTTCGCGGCATCCTCGGCACGCTGACCCCGGTCACCCAGGTCGCCGGCCTGTCGACCGAGAATGATTTCCTGATCATCCAGCTGCGCGTCAGCCCGTTCGGCATCCCGCGCGCACTCAACGCTGCACGCGCGCTCGCGTCCGGCTAGAACGTCTCGATGGAGTCGGTGACCTTCGCCGGCGAGCTCGACAAGGGTTCGCGCTATCGCGAGCTCGCACCGCAACTCGCGTCGCTGTTCGACGGCGAGCCCGACTTGATCGCGAACCTCGCGAACGCGGCGGCCGCGCTCAAGGGCTGCATCCGCAAGGCCTCGTGGGTCGGCTTCTACGTGGTCCGTGGGGGCGAGCTCGTGCTCGGTCCGTTCCAGGGCAACGTCGCGTGCGTGCGGATCGCGTTTGGCAAGGGGGTGTGCGGCTTCGTCGCGCAGCATCGCCGCACGATCGTCGTCCCCGACGTCGACCAGTTCGCCGGCCACATCGCCTGCGACGCCGGCTCGCGCAGCGAGATCGTGCTGCCGATCGTCCGGAATGATCGCCTGGTCGCCGTGCTCGATGTCGACAGCTACGAGCTCGCGGCGTTCGACGATCTCGATGCTGCCGGCCTCGAACCGATCGCGAAGCTGCTCGGCACCCTCGCATGGTGACGCGCGCGCTCCTGCTGCTCTCGCTGATCGCTTGCCAGGGCAATCGCGAACCACAGCCTGGATCGGGTTCGCCCGCGCTCAAGGACGCAACCCTGGTGGTTGTCGAGCCCGATGCCTCGACACCCCTTGCTCCCAGCGACGCTCCCGAGGAGCCCGACGTGCCGGACCCCGGCAAGCGGATCGCCGAGCTCGGCGCGATCCCGGCGTGGCAGGCCGTCGTCGATCGCGCGCAGCTGCTCGACCGCCGCGATCAGCACGGTGTGGTCTACGGCAAGATCGGCCCGGCGGTGATGGGGCTCGCCGCACCGGCTGCCGGCAGTGGTAGCGCTGCCGCACCCGGGGTTGGCTCGCCCGCCAACCCCGCGCCCGGTCCATCTTCAGGAAGGGGGCCCGAGCTCGTCGCCTCGCCCTACGTCTGGCTGATCGATGACACCGAGGGCAATGGCTCGCTCGGCATCCGCGTCGCACTCGGTCAGAAGCCCGCGAAGCTCGGCGATCGCGTCGCGCTCGGCGGCGGGTGGACGCTCGACGACGCCCGCCGCTGGTACTGGAAGGTCGACTCGGTGCAGGCGATCCCTCCCGGCCCGATCAGCGACCTCAAGGAACCGCCGCCACCCGAGCCGAACCATGCGATCGTCAACGGCAATCTCGTCGCCGGCTCGCGCACGATCACCGTCGCTCGCGACAACGACAGCGTGTACTTCCAGCTGGTCGGGCCATCGCCGACCAACGATGGTGACGGCTGGGCGGTCGCCAACGAGCTCGGCGATACGGTCTACGCGCTGCTCGTCCTCCCCGGTGAACGCGCGTCCTACGGTGCTCAGGACATGCGCGCCGTCGACGAGCGCTGGGCCCTCAAGCGAGGCCAGACCTATCAGGTCCGGATCGGCCGGATCCGATCCCGCGGCCCCGACAAGCCGGTCGTGATCCACGCCCGAACGGCGCCCGTTCGCGTCAATTAGGCCTTGGCCTCACTAGACGGTTGACTCCACGCGCCGTTGCGATGAAATCGCCCCTTCGGTCTGCAAGGAGCGTCCAGTGGGTCTACGGGCAGTGTTGTGTGTGCTGTGGTTGATGTGGTTTCCCGCCGTGGCAGGCGCGCAGACGCCCACCACCGGGGCGATCACCGGCGTCGTCAAGGATGCGCAAACCGGTGATGCGATCGCCGGTGTCACGGTGATCGTCACGCGCTCCGGCGTCAGCACGCAGAGCGCGATCACGGACGACCGCGGCTCCTACAAGATCAACAACCTCCCGCCGGGGACCTACCTGGTCACGTTCTATTACCTCGACTCGACGATCGAGCGCAGCGACATCATCGTCGGCATCCAGAAGACGACGCCGGTGTTCATCAAGATGGGCGGCTCCGAGGGCAAGGGCGAGGTCGTGCGGATCGAGGGCCACGCCCCGACGATCGATCCCACGTCGACGGCGCAGGGCATCACGATCGACAAGGACTACCTCAAGAACATCCCGGTCCCGGGACGCACGTTCGACGCCGCCCTCGGCGCAGCCGCGGGCTCGCAGGGCGACATCGGCGGCGTCGCGTTCTCGGGTTCGACCTCGCTCGAGAACCAGTACTACGTCGACGGCGTCAACACGACGGGCCTGACGTTCGGCACCGTCGGCTCGCCGGTGATCAACGACTTCATCGAGGAGATCGAGATCATCACCGGCGGCTACAACGCCGAGTTCGGTCGCGCCACCGGCGGCATCGTCAACGTCGTCACCAAGAGCGGCAGCAACGAGTTCAAGGGCTCGGTGTTCGGCTACTTCCAGCCCGGCCTGTTGACCGCACCGGCGGAGACCACACCGAGCAACGCGTCGTCGATCGAGGTCACCGGCGATCTCGGCTACGCCGCGGATCTCGGCTTCGAGATGGGAGGTCCGATCATCAAGGACAAGATGTGGTTCTACGTCGGGTTCGCGCCGCAGTTCCAGCGCATCGACTTCACGCGCGCGATCAAGTCGCAGACCGACTGCCGCACCACGCTCGCCGACGGCACGCGCACCCAGTGCGATGGTCGCCTGGTCCAGATGGGCGGCTTCGCCGACGGCGCGCCCGACATCGATCCCGACACCGGCTTCTTCATCACCGAGGACGTCGACAGCGAGGTGCGCTCGCGGACCACGCGCTCGATCGCCGCGATCGGCAAGCTCAACTACGCGTTGAACCCGCAGCAGCAGGGCCAGCTCGCGGTCCAGCTCGCGCCGGGGTGGTCGCGGCGGCCGGGGCTGTTCGGGCCATCGTCGACGGGCACCAGCACGCGCGGTCTCAACGCCGACGTGTCGATGAAGTGGACGTCGAAGTTCAACAACGACTAGACCGAGGTCGAGGCCACCGTCGGCCTCCACCGCGATAGCTTCGAGAACGGCTCGATCGGCTCGCTCGATGGCACCGCGCGCCAGGTGCTGGTCGGCGGCGACCTCGGCCGCTACGGCATGGGCTTCGGCGAGAGCCAGGCAACGCAGGCGGGTTGCTTCGACAACGCCGGCGGTGCAGGCGACATCTTCCCGTTCATCACCAACTGCCCGATGGACGCGAACGCGTACGTCACCGGCGGTCCCGGCTCGGTGTTCGAGGATCTCGAGCAGCGCCAGAGCGGACGCCTCGCGGTCACGCAGCGTGTCAGGGCCGCAGGCACCCACGAGTTCAAGGCCGGCATCGACTTCGAGAACAACACCTCGAACAACACGCGCGCGCTCTCGGGCGACGCGTTCCTCGTCAACTACCTCGACGCTGCGATCGACGTGCAGCGCTGGGTCCAGATCACCAACCCCGACAACACCGACCCGCGGTTCGATCAGACCTGCACGACGGCGAACCCCGACATCGAGGCCGGCGGCGAGGTGATGTTCAAGTGCGACTTCCTCGGCAACAAGGGCTCCGAGGGCACGCGCATCGTCAGCAACACGTTCAACACCGCCGCGTACCTCCGCGACTCGTGGCAGATCCGTCCGAACCTGACGCTCAACCTAGGCCTGCGCTACGAGGAGCAACGGCTGCGCTACGCCCAGTTCCTCCAGGGCAAGACCGATCCGATCACCGGCGACAAGCGCGGCAAGAACGCGATGACGCTCCAGAACGAGTGGGCACCGCGGCTCGGCATCCTCTACGACTGGACGAAGGAAGGCCGCTCGAAGGTCTACACGCACTGGGGCCGGTTCTACGAATCGATCCCGCTCGAGATCAATAACTTCAACTTCGGTCAGCCGCTGATCTACGTCCAGCGGTTCTCACCGGCGCAGTGCGGCGAGGTCGATCCCGCGATCGGGGCACCGAGCGCGTTCGGCTGCCTCGACAGCGGCGAGACGCCGAACCAGCTGCAGGCGATCTCCGGCGTCAACGGCTCGATCATCGCGCCCGGCATCAAGGGCCAGTTCATCGACGAGATCGTCGCGGGGACCGAGTACGAGTTCTTCGACGACTTCAAGCTCGGCGTGTCGATCCAGGATCGCCGCTTCGGTCGCGTGATCGAGGACGTCTCCACCGACGGTGCGAACACCTACGTGATCTCCAACCCCGGCGAGTTCTCGCGGGACGAGGAAGCGAAGCTGCAGCGCCAGATCGACGCGATGCCCGAGGGCACCGAGCGCGAGCGCCTGGAGAAGCAGCTCGAGATGTTCAAGGGCATTCGCTCGTTCGACAAGCCGCGCCGCGACTACACCGCGCTGCAGCTGACGATGTCGCGCCGGTTCAAGAGCAAGCTCTACACGCAGGCGTCGTACACATTCTCGCGCACGCGCGGTAACTACCCGGGCCTGATCTCGTACGACGACAACTCGGCGCTGCCGAACAACTCGACGCAGTACGACTTGATCGAGCTGCTCGCGAACCGGGTCGGTCCGCTGCCGCAAGATCGCACGCACTACATCAAGCTCGACGGCTACTACACGATGGAGAAGGCGAAGATCGGTGCCCTCACCGTCGGGGTTCGGTTCCGCGCGCTGTCCGGCGTGCCCGAGAACGCGCTCGGCGCGCACTACCTGTACGGCGACAACCAGTCGTTCCTGCTACCGCGCGGCACGCTCGGTCGCTCGGACTTCGAGCACGGCCTCGACCTCCACCTGGGCTTCGCGCGCACGCTCAAGCGCAACATGAAGGCCGAGTTCTTCGTCGATCTCTACAACGTCTACAACAACCAGGGCACGTTCAGCGTCGATCAGACCTACGCACCGTCGGTCCGTCAGATCGATCCGAACGGCAGCGGTGGTTCACTGCAGAACGCCAACCCGGTCTCGGGTGGCGAGTACGAGGATCTGGTGTGGGTGAAGACGCTCGACGAGAACGGTGCGGAGACCTCGACGCCGATCGGTCGCAATCCGAACTTCCGCCGCACCACCGGTCGCTACGGTCCGGGCTACGCGCGCCTCGGCGCCCGCCTGACGTTTTGAGAGGTAGAGCCTGATCAGCGACGCGGTCACGAACGACTGCGCGTCGAGCAGATTGCCATCGCGTTCGCCGAGCGAACGACTACGTGCGTTCGAGAGCGGCTCGCATCTCGACATCGTGCGGCTACTCAGGTGCCTGACCCGACGAAGATATCGACGTGGACCGTACTAAGGCTGGATGTTCGCCGCACCGCGCGTCAGCGTGGTGTTCGCGTCGTCGAACTTCGGCGAGCAGGTGTCACAGGTTCCGGTGAGGTTCGTG
>JANNBP010000313.1:0-5296 GCA_031385555.1 Deltaproteobacteria bacterium
CTCGATCCCACGCCCAGGGCGGGTCTCGTGGCCGATCTCCGCGATCGTCGCCTTGCGAGGAACCTCTCTGCTCCGCCCTCGATCCGTCCCCGTCATGACGAGCTCGTGAGGGGGATAGGTAGAGACGGGTCGCACAAGGACGCGAAAGCACGAGCAGGACCTGAAAGCACGAGCGCACGCACGGACTGTCCGCCCATTTCTCGCGCCATGGCTCGCGCTCGTTCTCGAGAAGCCCGTCCCAGCGTCGTTGTCGAGCCATCGCACCGGCGGGAAGACCGGGTTGCCCGCTGACGGCAAGCTGTCGCGTCGCGAGCTGCCCGAGCACTGACGGCTGTTAGTCGCCGCGGCCGCTCGGTCGGGTGGTCCGATTGCGGCGCTGCTTGCCGGCGGCCGTCGGCTGGACGGCGGCATTGAGCGTCGGCGCACCGACCATCAAGTGACCGGCGTCGTTGTCGAGATCCTCGCCGCGGATGTTGTTCTTGCCCTGCGCCGCGACGGTGTGCGCGGTGCGGCTGACCTCGGAGACCAGCTCGCGCGAGTTGCCGGGCCACGGGCGCAGCAGGCACGCCTCGATCAACGTCGAGTGGATCTGGAGGGCGGGCTCGGCGCCGCGCACGGCGTCGTGGACGAGATAGGCCATCTCGTCGGGCCGATCGCGCAACGGCGGGAGGTGGAGCTGGCGATGGTTGAGCTTCTGCGCGAGATCGGCGGGCATGCCGAGGTGCTCGAGCTGCATCACAGCCGTGGTGACCACGCGCAGGTTCGGGCGGGTCTCGAGCGCGCGGATCAGTGTGGCGAGGTTGGTGTTGCCGAGCTTGCCGACCTGCTCGAGGATCAGCGTCTCGATCTGCGGGCCGAGCACGCGCTCGAGCGGCACCGCCTGGATCGTCGGGTTGAACACCGCCTCGGGACGGTTGCGCGTGCGCGCGTAGCCGCGGGCCATCCGGCCCTTGCCCGAACCCGGCTCGCCCATCAGCAGCAAGTTGCTGCCGTCGAACGCGGCCTGCTCGACGGCGGCCCACATCGGCGCGGTCGAGGCGCCGACGATCGCGTCGTGCTTGGTGGTGATCGAAGCGCCTTCGAAGCGACGGACGTCGTCGACGAGCACCGAGACCGTGCGGCCGGTGCGGACCACGCTCGGTGCCGTCACCGTGACTTCGCGATCGACGAGCGCGTGCCCGCCGGCGTAGGTGCCATTGCGGCTGCCCAGGTCGGTGACGACGAACCGCTTGTCCTTCCAGGTCACCCGCGCGTGCTGGCGGCTGATCCGGTCATCGGTGGTGTTCTCGAGCAGCTCGCGGCCGAGCACGATCCCGGTCGCCGGGATCCGGTAGGCCTGGACGGTCGGTGTGGCACCGCTCCAAACGACCACGACACCCGGGATAGGTGCTGGCGGCGAGGGCCCATCCGGCATTCTTGCCAGTATACCCACGCATCGACGCCTTGCGGTACAACGGGCCATTCCTCGACAAGTCGTCACGTTCGACGCCGGCCAGACGCTGATCGACCTTGACCTTGACTTCCTCGCCTGTCGCGTCGAGGAACGTGGGGTTCGTGCAGATCCGGTGGCACTTGCCGCGGCGACCCCGGCCGCCTGGGCGGAGTACGACCGGTTGGTCGATGCCGGGGCCGACCACGTCACGGGCTGGAAAGGGTTCGTCGCTGCGGTGCTCGCGGGGATCGGCGATGCCGCGCTGGTCGACTGGTTGTACGACCAGAACCGTCTGCAGAATCTGTGGCGAAGACCGATCGCCGGCATGACCGAGCTCGCGCGCGAGCTGCGCGGTCAAGGCGTCGAGGTCGCGGTGCTGTCGAACTCGGAGGGCCGGCTCGCGGAGCTCCTCGCGGAGGTCGGGATCGCGGATGCGTTCGACGCGATCGTCGACTCGGGAGTCGTTCATCTCGAGAAGCCGGGCCGCGCGATCTTCGAGCACACGCTCGAGGTGCTCGGCGTCCGCGAGGGCGTGCCGATCCACATCGGCGACTCCTACAACGCCGACATCGTCGGGGCGCGCGACGCGGGGTGGCGCGCGATCTGGTTCGGACGGCGGATCGCGCCGGTCGCGGATCCCTCGATCGCGATCGCGCGCGATGCGAGCGAGGTCCGCGCCGCGCTCAGTCGCTGGGGCGCGCTGCGGTAGCCACCGCGGCGAGGACGCAGGCGGCGACGGGCGTGACGAGCGGAAGGCCGATCGTCACGATCTGCAGGAGCAACTGGGCGGTCGACAGCTCCTCGGGCGTCGGTCGCGGTGACAGCGGACCGAGCAGGATCACGAACGGCACCGTGATGATCGCGAAGTCGACGACGAGGATCCCCACCACGGCGGCGATGGCGAGCTTGAGGTTCGCACGCACGCGCGCGACGCTGTCGAGCATCGGCTCGGCGAGACCGTTGCGCGTGCTCGCGCCGGTCAGCGACAGCAACACGCCGAGCACGAGCCCGGGGAGCACGAGTGCGATCGAGCCCATCGCGATCGCGGCGACGACCATCAGCGTCGGCAACACCGCGCGCGCCAAGCCACCGACGGCGACGCGCAGCGCGGCGAGCTGAGGCAGCGGTCTGGCATCCGCGATCGAGCGTGCGAGCGGTGCCGCGGCGCCGACGAGCATGTACTGCGCGATCCACGCCGTCGCGACCGCGCCCCACGCGACCATCACCATCCGCCACGCGGGCCCGAGCTCGCCGGGCGTCTTCGACAGCAGTCCGTAGCCGAGCAGCGGTGCGAACAACACCACCGCGAGCAACGTCAGCGGAACGACGTAGCGGGCGTAGGTACGAAAGGCGAGGGCCAGGATCGGTTTCACGGTCAGCTCGCGGGTTTGTCCCAGCGCTCGAGGTGACCCCGCACCCCGCCGAGATCGACGGGCATCCGGTGCACGCAGCGCAGGCCCGTCGCTTCGACGGCGGGTGAGGTGCGTCGTGCCGACGGCGTGATCCAGATCAGGCGGCCGCCCTCGGCGAGCTGGCTCGCGAAGTGCCCGGCACACTCGGTGAGGAGCTTGATCGCGTCGACCTGGACGCGGCTCCCGAGCGGCGGGTTGGTGACGATCGCGTGGACCGGGGAGCACGCGTAGACGCGCGCATCGGCCATCGCGAGCGTCGCGGTGACGCCGGCGGCGGCGAGGTTCTCGCGGGCGGCGGCGAGCGCCGTCTCGTCGAGGTCGCTGCCGTAGACGGTCGCGCCGCGCTTCGCGGCCTCGATGACCTCGAGGCCCGAGCCGCAGAACGGATCCCAGACCTGTTCTCCCTCGCGAATCCCGGCGAACAGTACGAGCGCGGCGGCGACGCTCGGGTGCGAGGCAGCGGGCACCTCGGCGACGCGCCAGGCCCAGCGCGGATCGTCGAACCGCTTCGGTGACAGCTCGACGGTGCCCGTCTGATCGTCGACCAGGAACTCCCACGTGGTTTGTTGCGGGTCGTTGATCAGCTCGGGCGCCGCCGCGGTCACGGCGGTCGCGACGTTCCACACGATCGCGCGCTTGTGGCCGCGCGAGAACCCGAGCCGCCACCGAATCGGGCCACGCGTCCACGCGGTGAGCAGGGCACGCGTCTGCGGAGCCAGGATCGTCGCGACGATCGTCTGCGCCAACGCTTCGGGATTGGCGACGCGATCGGCGCGCTCGCGGATCCCCTCGGGCCTCCGTCGTTTCGCGTCGGAAGCCTCGAGTCGAGGTAGCCGGATCGAGGCCGTCGCCCACAACCGCGAGGCGAACAGCGCGGACCACGGCTTGGTCAACGTCACCTCGGCGGCGGCGTCGCCGATCACGCGGGGCCTCATCCCGAGCGCGGTCAACTCCTCGACGAGGAGGGGCCCGAAACCGGCACGGCAACGCAGCACCACGTAGAGCGGGGCCTCCGGCGCCATGTCGGTCGCGATGCTGCTGTCCGCATCGCGCTTGGAGGATCGATCCGCCATCAACAGGGCGCGATCGCGCCGTCGCGACAGCTCGCGATCTTCACCGGCCTCGATCTGCGCGAGCCGCTCCAGCGCGAGCTCGCCGCCGAGCTTGCCGAGCGCCTCCGCGAGCACGCGCCGCTCGTCGGGCGTCACGTCGTGCGCATCCCAGCGCCCGATCACCGCATCGCGCGCGCCGTCGCCGCCGAGCTTGCCGAGCGCACTGATCGCCGCCTTGCGCACGCGCACCGCGGGATCCGCGATCCGCTGCAGCACCAGGAGTTGTGCGTCCGCGTTGCCCGCGCGGGCGAGCAGCCCGAGCACGGCGACGAGCTTCGCGCTGACCGCCTCGTCGGGATGGCTCGCGAGACGCGCCTGGACTGCCCCTCTCGCCGCATCACCCAGCGTGGCCAGGGCTGCGGCCGCGCGATCGTTCCCCGCGGCCGTCAGATCGACCAGCGCGGGGATATGCTTCTGTCCCGCCGTGAAGTTCGGCTTCGTGAGGGACTCGGCGAGATCGACGTCGGTGGAGCGAGCCACGGCGTGCACCTTACCAGCGCGCGAGCTCCCCCCGGAGGCGACCTCGGACACTTCCTATGAGACGACGGTCGTGACTAGCGGCGGTTCTTCTTGCGCGCGGCCTTCTCGGCCTTGCGCTTCGCTTGCGCCTTCGCCTTGTCGTTCGCGCGCTGCTGCCCGACCGGTGCCTTGGTGCCCGGCGCGGTGTAGCCCTTCGGCAGCCCGGGGACGTTGCCCATCGGCAGGCCCGGCAGGTTCGGCATGTTCGGCATGCCTTCCATCCCCGCGGGGAGCCCACCACCGGCGGCCATCAGGGCGTTGATGTCCATGTTCGCCAGCTTCTTCATCTGGCCGAACTGCTTGAGGCCGGGGATCTTGCCCATCAGGCCGGTGCTCGCACCGAGCTGCACCATCATCTGGCGCATCTGCGCGAACTTCTGGAGCAGCTCCTTGACCTCGACCTCGGTACGGCCGGAGCCCTTCGACACGCGCTTGACGCGACCGACATCGAAGTCGGCGCGGCGGCGCTTCGCGCTCTTGCCGGACGTCGACATGAAGTCTTCCCACGTCGTCGCCACGAACACCTGCGGGTTCAGCCGCTCCTCGGTGGTCATCGACGAGATCATCGCTTCGATCTTGGTCAGCTCGCGATCGTCGAGGTTGACGCCCTCGGGCAGCCCACCGCCGAAGAACGGCAGCTTCTCGAACAGGTCCTTCAGCGATCCCATCTTCTGGATCAGCCGGATCTGCTCGAGGAAGTCCTGCATGTCGAACTTGCCCTTGAGCATGCGGAGGGCGTCTTCTTCCGCCTTCTCCGCATCGACGACCTGCTCGAAATCTTTGACCAGGCCGACGATGTCGCCCATCCCGAGGATGCGCGA
>JANNBP010000330.1:0-36718 GCA_031385555.1 Deltaproteobacteria bacterium
GAACATGGGCGACGAGGGCGCGCTCATGGAACTCCGGAAGGAAGCGTCCCCCGAGGAAGGGCACCACCGCTACGGCGATGACGGTTGCCGCTGCCGATGGCAGCAGGATGGCGCGGGGCCACCGGATGGCCCACCGGAGCAGGCCACGATAGCGATCCGTCACGCCTATCGCGAAGCGTGTCTCCTCCGTTCGTCCCATCACGATCTTCGGAAGGAGGACGGCGCACAGGGCCGGCGTGACGGTCAACGCCACGACCAAGGAGGCGAGGATAGCCAGGATGTAAGCCTGTGCGAGAGGCGAGAAGATCCGCCCGGCGATCCCGCCGAGCATCAAGACTGGAACGAGAACGACGCAGACGATGACGGTGGCATACACGACCGAGCCGCGCACTTCGCGAGAGGCATCGTGGATCACGTCGAGCGGTGCTCGAGGCTCGGGCAGCGTCGCGTTCTCCCGAAGTCGCCGCCACACATTTTCGACGTCCACGATGGCGTCGTCGACGACCTCGCCCACGGCGATCGCCAACCCGCCGAGTGTCATCCCATTGATCGACACACCGCGCGCAACCAGGATTGTCACGGCGGCGAGGATCGACAGCGGAATCGCGACGAGACTGATCATCGCTAGCTGTCCGCGCCGCAGAAACAGGACGAGTACGATGATCACCAGCAACGATCCGATCGCCATCGCGCGTCCGACGCTGCGGAGCGACGTATTGACGAAGTCGGCCTGGCGAAACACTGGCGGGTCCATCTGGGCACCGGGCGGCAACTGCGTCGATACCTCGGTGAGCGCAGCCTCGACCGCGCTCGTCACGTCGAGCGTGTCGGCCCATGGCAGCTTCGAGACCTGAACGTAGACCGCAGGCCGACCATCGAACACCGCGGCGCCGACCGCCGGCTCGTCGCCGTGCAACACATCGGCAACGTCGCCGACGGTCACGGGAGTCCGACCGCGTAGCGCGACGACGGTTTGCGCGATCGCCTCGCGTGATCCATCAAGGGTCAACCGTGCGTCGGCCTGAATGTCGAGCCGAGCGTGTCCGGTCTCGACGAATCCGGCACCGGTGAACGCCTGCGTGCCGCTCACTGCAATACGCAGCTCCGCGAGTGTCACACCGCGTTCGCGTAGCTTGGTCGGATCCGGCCGAACCTCGACTCGCTCGACCTCGCCACCGTGCGCCGTGACCTGCGCGACCCCGCTGATCGCGAGCAAGCGCGGGCGCAAGGTCCAATCGGCGAACGTGCGAAGCGCGCGGGCGGCTCGTTTCGGATCTGCATCCGTCGACGTCAGCGTGAACTTCAGCAGCGCGCCGATGGGCGCCGAGATCGGCGCAAGCTGCGGATCCCGGGCTGCGCGCGGCAGCCTTCCTGCGATCAGCCCGAGGCGCTCGGTAACGAGCTGCCGTGCGCGATAAACGTCAACGTCGTCGGCGAACATCAGCTGAACAACCGACAGCCCGGGCGACGACGTCGAGCGCACCGAAGTCGCTTGCGGCGTACCTAACAACGCCTGCTCCACGTGACGCGTCACTAGCTCTTCGACATCGAGCGTCGTCATGCCCGGCGCCTCGGTCTGCACCACCACGCGGGACGGCGTGAAATCCGGCAGCACGTCGAGCGACGCGTGCAAGGCGGACCACACGCCCGCGACGACGAGCGCGATCGCCGCGAGCACGACCACGTGCCGGTGTCGGATCGACCATCCAATGAGGCCGTCGAAGATGCTTCCCATGGCTACTCGGTGTGCCGAAGCTCGGCGCGTAGGCTCTCGCCACGCAGGCTCATCGCGCCGCGAGTAACGACACGCTCGCCCGCCTTGATGCCGCTCGCGAGGCGAACCTCGCCGCCGAATCGCGCGGCGACAACGACGGGGCGAGCGGCGAACGTGTTCGCCGCAACTTCGACGAAGACCGCATCGCCCGCCGCAGTCGGCACGATCGCCGCCTCGGGTACTGTCGGTCCGCGCATCTCTCCGGTCGCGATCCGGACTTGAACGCGCGCACCCGGAAGCAGCCCCGATGCCGCATCGGCTTCGAGCCGATCGCTGCGCGTACCGTCCTCGCCGACCACCGCACCACGTGCGACCAACCGAGCGGGCACGGTACGCTCGCGCATCGCGATCTCGTAGCGCTGGCCCGCAGCGTCGTCTGGCGGAACAGCGAGATCGATCCACACCGGGCCCGGTTTCAACACGCGCGCGAGCACGTCCCCCGGCCCGACGACCGCTCCCATGGATGCATCGAGCGCGACCACGGAGCCCGCGACCGGTGCCTTGAGCTGGACGCGGCCACCAACGGCGCCGCCCTGGACGTTCCGCGCGTTCTTGAGAGCTTCGAGACGCGCACGCGTCGCGGCGACCGTCGCCTCGATATCTTGCAGCTTCGCGGTGCTCACGATCTTATCGCGCTCGAGGGGACGGATGCGCGCCAGCTCGGCCTCGCGCGCCGACAGTTCCTTCTGCGCCGCGCTGACTTGTCCGCCGAGGTCGGTGACCTGGACGCGGGCCGCAATGCGTTCGCTCGTCGCGAGCACCGGCTCGATTTCGATGATCGGTTGGCCCGCAATGACAATCGCGCCGAGCGCGACCGAGGGCGCCGAGACGATCCGTCCCGCGACCGGCGCGACCACGATCGCATCTTCGCCAAGTCGTGGCCGTACCACACCGAAACGGATCTGAACGTTTCCGAGATCGCGCTCGCCGGCAGGCTGGACGACGAGACCGAGCGCCGTCACGTCGGCGGGCGTGAGCTTGAGCGTGCCGTCCTCCTGCAGCCGTTTCGGAATGGCGGCGCGCATCGCTGCTTCCTCGCGCGCTTGCTCGCTCTCACCGCATCCGAGCGCGACGCAGAGGACGATGACCGAGCGCGGCCTCATGCGGTCCCGGTGAGCAGGATGCGCACGACGTGCTCGCCGAGCAGAGCGCCAGCTACAAGTGCGCCGCAGAGGCCGACGATCCACCGCGAGCGGCGATGCTCGCTTGGCTCGGCGCTCGGCGCGGGCAATGGGCGCAACAGTCGCTCGATGCGTGCACGCAGGGCGTGCTCGGCACCGGTGAGATGCGCGCCAACGCGCATCGGCGTGGTCGATTGCACCCGTACTGCGGCGATCACCGCAGCCGCGAGGTCCTCGCCTGCGATCCCGGCGTGCCGCGCTTCGTCGTCGCGGGCGTGTTCGAGCGTTGCGAGCCACGCCTCGAACCGGCGCCGCGCAGGCTGGGTCGCTTGTAGATCAGTGACCAGCTGGGCGAACCAGATCCGCAACGGATCCCGGTGTCGCACGTGCGCGGATTCGTGTGCGAGCGCCGCGTCGAGTGCCGCGGGATCCAGATCGTCGATCAGCTCGGGCGCGATCCAGACGCGTGGACGTAGCAGGCCGTACGTCTTCGCCGCGCTGCGGTCGCTCGACAACGCGGCTCGCGCCGAACGGACCATCGCTCTCGCCCAGACCAGCGCGAGCGGAAGCGCGGCGACGAACCACGGGAGCGGCATCACCTCGGCATCCTCGGGCTCGACGAATGCCCAGCCGATCACCGCGGCGATCACGATCGACGCGGTAGCCACGGGCGCGAGCATGGAGCGCCATGCTCGTCGCTCCGCCGCGATTGCATCGGCGACCGGTTCGATCTCGACAGTGCGCAGCCCGCTCACGATCAGCACCGAGCCGCCGATCGCGAGCAGGAAGACGAGCAACAGCCACTCACGATCCACGACGCGACCTCCTGCGTTGCGCCACGACCCGCGCTAGCTCGTCGAGCAACTCGGGATCCATGGCCACGACCGCATCGACGAGGTTTGCGATCGCCGGGCGCGGCTCGTCGCCGAGTAGCTCGCGCACGCTCACCGACGCGCGCGCATGTTCGACGCGCTCGCGCCTGATGACGGGCCGATACTCGAATGCACGACCATCGCGCTCGCGCGCAACCAGCTTCTTGAGACACAGCCGGTCGAGCACCTTGGCGATCGTGGTGTATGCGAGGCCCGCGGGCTCGCCGACCTGCGTGTGGACGTCGCGCGCGGACGCACGGCCGAGATCCCATAGGGCGGACAGCACCGCGTACTCGAGCTCGCCACCAGGGAGAGGCACCTTTGCCACGCCCCTAGCATCTACGACGAACGTCGTAGGTGTCAATGCGGGAGTGGCTAGGCTCGCCCATGTCCGGCGGTCCTGCATGCCGGCGGTTGGAATCACACCGGCGACGGTCGTCTCGGCTGTCCTCTCTGAATTGATGTTCCTCAACGCCGAGGTCAAGGACGGCATCGTCGTAGTGCGGGTCTTCAGAGACACGTGACGTCACAGGATCTACGACGACTGTCGTAGATGCCAACGCCGGGTCGTTGACACGCCGCTGTCAGATCGTAGGCTCGGTGGGGTGGAGTACGCCGTCATCATCGCAGTCGCCTGTGGGGCGTCGCTCCTGACATTCTTCGCGGGATTTGGACTGGGCACCCTTCTTCTCCCGGCGTTCGCGGTGTTCTTTCCCGTTCCCGTGGCCGTCGCGCTGACCGCCGTCGTTCACTTCCTGAACGGACTCTTCAAGCTCGTGCTCGTCGGCCGACATGCAAGTTGGCGCGTCGTGCTCCGTTTCGGTCTACCTGCGATTGTCGCGGCGCTCGCAGGTGCGTACCTGTTGCGTCAACTGACCGGGCTCCCTTCGCTTGCGACCTACCAGCTCGGAGGTAAGGCGTTCGCGATCGAGCCGGTCAAGCTCGTGATCGGCGCGCTCATGATCGCGTTCGCGTTCGTCGAGCGGTCTCGGAAGCTCAAGGACGCTTCGGTCTCGCCGAAGTATCAGCCAGTCGGCGGACTCGTGAGCGGATTCTTCGGCGGTCTGTCGGGACATCAGGGCGCGTTTCGGAGTGTATTCCTACTCCGCGCGGGCTTATCGAAAGAGGGCTTCATCGGTACCGGAGTCGCGATCGCGGCGCTGATCGACGTCAGCCGACTCGCGGTGTACCTGAGCAGCGACACGTTCACGCACGTCGAAGCGAACCTGCCACTCGTCGCATCTGCAACGGGAGCCGCGTTCGTCGGTGCGTACATCGGCAACCGCATGCTCGAGAAGCTCACGCTCGGGTTCCTGCAACTCGCCGTGACGATCATGTTCGTCGCAGTCGGAGTCGCGCTATCGCTCGGCTTCCTCTGAGCTGACGGTTACCGACCGAGCAGGTTGACCACGAGGCGTGTTGGCGCGAACGGTTCGATTGGGGGCGGCGAGTCATGCGCCAATCGACAACGACAGCCGCGACGACAACGATCAGAAAAGCGATGATTGGGGCCGCGACGCAGTTCGCCGACACGTTCACCTGATGTTCACGCGATACGACATCCGTCGCGCGCTTGGCCGATCTTGCCGGGCTGTGCCGTCGGCGATGTCTGGTTGCCTGTGTCTCGCAGTTCACGATCGGCTCCCCGATGCGACCTGTACGAGGAATAGCCGTCGTCGGCCCGCGGCGCATGGCATGCATTCACTTCACTCCATGCGTCCGATGTCGCTCCCACTCGTGTTTGTCCTCGGCTGCGCTGCACACGCGCACGTGCCCGATACGGGCGCGCTCGCGCAACCGGACGTCTGCGACGGTGTCCCGAGCGCTCGCACGACCAGCTTTCGCCATGAGGATCATTGGGTGCTTGCGCAGATTGGTGAGACCCGGCACCGCGGTGTCGACCTGGTCGCGCTGGAGACCGACGACACTCAACGGCTTGGCGGCAAGCTCGCGTACACGGCCGCCGACGAGAACCTCAAGGACGAGGACGCCGAGGTTTTCGCCTGTACCGAGGGAGACTGGAGGTCGCTGGGCGAGGTGCGCACCGACAAGCATGGACGATTCGAGTTGGAGCTTGCCGGCGACGCGCGGCTCCCCGTCGGCATGCGCGACCTCTACGCGCACGTACGCGGCGATGGCAGTGGTGTCCGGTTTCTCGCCGTCGTGGCACCAGTCGGAACGAGCGTTCTCGTCAGCGATGTCGACGGCACACTAACCAGCTCCGAGAATGCGGTCGTGGGTACGGTGCTCACCGGGGATGACGCAGGACACCAGCCAAGAGCGCCCGAAGTATTTACACAGACCGACCAGCTCGTCGTCTACGTCACGGCACGGGGTGATCAGTTCACGAACTTGACGCGGCATTGGCTGCTCCAGCATGGCTTTCCGCTCGGCCCCCTGCGCCTCGCGCCATCGATCGCGATACTCCCGGGATCCGCGACCGTCGACTTCAAGACCAAGACCCTCGTCGATCTCGCGATCCCGATTAGTGCGGGCATCGGCAATCGTGGAAGCGACATCGATGCCTACACGAACGTCGGGCTTGCGCCGGACCGCATCCTCATCTTGGACGGCGAGTTCACCGATGAGGTACGCGGAGCGATCGCTGACGAGCACGCGACCGGTTTCGCGAACTACGAGGAACTGGCCGCTTTGCTTTAACCCGAGCGGCGTGGTCATGCCAGGCGTGTCATCTGCCGTGGGGTTGCTCATTTCATCCTCCAATCACAAAGACGGGGCATCCTCCTCCCGCGCGACTCCAAGCCAAGCGTTCTCTTCCTGTGCGTCGCCAACTCCGCCCGTAGCCAGATGGCCGAAGGGCTCGGGGGCAGGCGCACGACGCTGTCCTTAATCGACTCCTTGGCCCGATTCTGAAGAAATCGGTCCCTGGAAATCGTCGCCGATTTCCAGCCGGGTTCGCGGCTACCTCGTGGTCCCAGCTGGTGCCGTTTCAGGCGCCGGTCTTGCTGCCACGTGGCTGCCACGAACACCGAGAACAACGAGGAGGACAGGGGATGAACCGGTAGATGGTCGACGCGCAAGTTGCGGTGGTCATTGCAGGATCGCGTGTTGGTTGAGGTTCTGCGATCTGCGCGTCCAAGGTTCGAGTCCTTCTGCCCTCACTCGCTGAAACGCCGCTTCGAAAGAAGCGGCGATTCGTTTTTGGAGCGAGGCTCGCCGCATGGGCGAATACCGAGCGACGGTTGCGTGGCGCCTGACGGCTGGTGCCGACTTCGTGAAGGGCAAGTACTCGCGCGAGCACGAGTGGGTGTTTGATGGCGGCATGAGGGTGCCTGCGTCGCCGTCGCCGTCGGTCGTGCCGGCGCCGTGGTCGAATCCCGCGAACGTGGATCCCGAGGAGGCATATGTCGCGTCGATCTCGAGCTGCCACATGCTGACGTTTTTGTGGGTAGCGTCGCGGCGAGGGTTCGTGGTCGCGAGCTATGCGGATGAGGCTGTCGGCGTGATGACGAAGAACGAGCGAGGCAAGACGTGGGTCAGCAAGGTCACGCTCGATCCGCGGATCGAGTGGATCGAGAGGACGCCAACAGCGGAGGAGCTCGACGAGTTGCATCACGCTGCACACGATGATTGCTTCATCGCGAATTCGGTGAAGACCGAGATCGTCGTCGCGAAGACGAGGTGAGACCGTCCGGGTCCGCAAGGCCACGCGACCGTTGGTCAATTGATGTCGTCTCGATCGAGTCTGCCCTCACCGCACGACGGCTCACTACTGAAACGGGCGTTTCTCGTTTCGGGTGCGACGCTCACGGCAAACCCTCGTCCGTATAGCCAGATGGGCCCGCAGTGATGCGATTCGGTGCGCTCCTGATGCTCGCGCTAACGGCCAGCGTCGCGGCTGACCCGAAACCAAATCCGTACGGACCCACGAGGCCAGCAGCGCCAGCGCCGCGGGTCGATGTACTAAAAGGGCCCGCACCGCCCGGCATATCGCGCGAAAATCCGTACGTTCTGCCGGCAGAGATCACCGACCCGCTTCCGCGTCGTCGCGAGAATCCGTACGTCCTGCCCCCGTCGAAGAACAATGACCCGATGCTCGGTCCGAAGCTGCCGCCTTGCAACTGTCCGGCTGTGATCGTCGAGCGGTGCCCGAACGCGAGATAGCATCATCGGGCACCAGCTCAGCGAGCGTCTCGGTCGGAATCGAGAACGCCTGCGATGAGCCATCGACGTGTCTCCTTTCGGCGCGCCTTTTACCCGCGCGCGGTCCGTCGGCGAGCGATCAGGCCGAGTATCAGGACCGTGAGCACAACGCCTGTGGTGTTGCCGCCCGTCGAGCAGTCACCGTCGTTATTCTCCGGCGACGACGTGGGCGGTGGTGGTGGCGTGGACTGACCCGGCCCGTCGACGACGACGACCGTCACCGCGTCGGTCGCCGAGTGTCAGTTGAGCACTGTTTGCGTACCCGACGCACGCGCCAGCAATCCGCCGAGCGACTGCGCGATCCCGTCGAGCGCCGAACGATCGGGAAGCGTCAACGTGAACACGGGGCGCCCGGCGGAATCGGTCTCCATCGCACCCGCGAGTTGCTCGCGAAGGGCCGCCCCCAACTGCGTCTCCGCCGTTCCCTCGGGGCGGGGTAGCAATTCGCCTAGGAGGCGGAGCGCCGCGGCGACGAGCTGGCCGCCGGCTTCGGAGATGCGCTGCTTGCGGTCGACGTCGGGCGCCGCCTGCTCGTTCCGTGCTCGCTCGTTCTCGTCGATCGGTGCTTCCGGCTTGGAGCCGAGAAGGAGCTCGAGCCGGCGCTTGAGGTTGTCCATGCTACCGGCGAGATCGACACGCTCGACGTCGGAGTCCGGATCGAGCGCCGCGAGCGCGAGCTCGCGCTTGGCCGCGAGAGTCGCGAGCAGGCTCTCCTCGATCGTTCCTGTCGTGATCAGCACGTATGCGTGTACCGGCTTCTGCTGCCCCATGCGGTGGGCGCGACCGATCCGCTGCTCGAGGACCGCCTCGCTCGGTGCCGGCACCAATCCGCAGAGTGGGAGTGACGAGCCAAACTCGCACGAGCCTCCTTCACCCGAACCGATCGTGCCGCAGCTCCTGCCGCCCGGTACGGTGGCGCACGTGCGGTTGTCGCCGGATCCGATCCGTCTTTGGCCGGGAGGCACGCGGCGCGTGCGCGCGATCGTCGCCGACATCAACGGGCGATCACGGCAGCGATGACGTGGTCCTCGAGCTCGCCGCATCTGTCGATCGATGGTGAGGGCGGGGCGCGCACGATAGCGCTCGCCGAGCTGGCCGATGCGAGCTCATACACGATCACAGTCGTCGCTGCCGCGAACGGCGGCACGGCTTCGGTCACCACGGAGGTCACCGTTGTCGAAGGTCCGCCGATCGGCGGTTTGGGTGTTGGCATTCCAGAGCCCGTGCTCCTCGACGAGCTCGGGCTCGTGTGGCGCAGCCGGCTATCGTCCGGTGGCTGGCATGTCAACGTCGGCCACACCGACTACCGCGCACTCGCCACCGACGCGCGCGCTCGCCTGCGCTACATGGTCGCGCTGTTCGCGAAGGACGTCACCGTCGCGACGACACATGCCGCGAACGAGCCGTTGCTCGATCAGATGATCGACGTGCTCGCCCACGCCGAGCGGAACCTGCTTCGCGCGCCGCGCTAAACGCCAGCTTCGTTCTTAGCATTTCGAGTGTCGTCCACCCGCCGACCTCTTCGCGGTCCTCATACGGATCCTTTTCCTGCGTCCGTGCGCGCTTCGAGAGTCAGGCCCGAGATCGTCGAGATCCAGACGATCACTTCGTCGTTGGTCGGTCCACTTTTGCGCCTTCCGGTCGGCGACGGATACCGATACGTCGTTGCGTAGGCCGAGAGCGGCTCCAGGACGCGGAGCTTGGTGCGCCAGGGATCGTCGGCGGGAAGCTCATCGACCAGCGCTTCGATGTTGTGATCCGCGGTGACGCGGAGTCCGCGACCAAGCCGCACTGCCTTGACGAGCTTCTCGGCGGCTTGTTCGAGGTGAAACGCAGCGAATCAGTTCGGCGGATCGGCGATCAGGCGCTTCGCCGCATCGAGCTCGAGATCGACGTCATCGAGGTAGGCCGCGATGACACGCGGATCGGGCTTGGGTGGATCAGCCATGAACGAGCACGCCGGTCGATGCCACGATCTCGGCGAGCGTGCCGAGCGACCCTTTCCACGCTTCGAACTCGCTGCGGGTCATCGTGAAGAGCTCGACGCGTTGCAAGCGAAGGTCGCGGAGGCGCTTCCAGACCGACGCGACCTCGAGATCCTGCTCGGGCGCTCCATCAGGGAGAATCGCCATGAAGTCCCAGTCGCAGTCGCCCCGCGCTTCGCCGCGTGCGCGGCTGCCGAAGAGCCAGAGCTGCTCGGGATGAAGGACGTCGAGGATGCGCGCGATCATGCCCGCAGGGATCGCGGGGGCGCGGGCGACTCGAACGACTTCGGACACGACTCGAGCATACCCGACTCACACCTCGGTCCGAACTGGCGAACCGCATGGGTTCCCGTTGCCCGAAATCGCGTGGCAAAACTTTTCCATGACCGGTCAGATCCACTCGGATCAGGGCCGCTGACGAGGGCGGATGAAGACTCGAGTCAACCCGTTGAGACGATTGCAAGGCCACGCGACTCTTGGTCAATTCGTGTCGTCTCGATCGGGTTCGAGTCCTTCTGCCCTCACTACTCAAGCCGCTGATTCGTCAGCGGCTTTTGTTTTGCCCGCGCTGCTTGCTGCCGCGTGGCTGCCACGACCGACCTGCGAGCGGGCCGCGAGCATCGCTACCAGAACTCCAGCCCGAAACCTTCACGCTCGTTCTCGTGACGGTCGATCGCGTGTGCGATCTCCTCCTCGGCCTCGGCATCGACCCGCAGCGATTCTTCATCGGCTCGCGACGCGGGCAGCAAGTCGGCGCTTCACCACGTCCCAGGCTTCACCCCCTGCGGATCGGCAGTGCCCGGCGGGCACGGCGCTCTCGGCGAGCCAACCGTGCTCGTCGACCCAGCGCTCGTCGGCAGCTTCGAGTTGCCGCTGTGCCGCCGGTAAGATCTCGACAGTGATCGCCACGTCACCGTGCTGCGCGAGCGCGGGCAACTCGCTTGGCGCGGATCTCGGCAATGGCCTGCTCGACCGGAGTTCCGAGGCCAGCGTCTGATTCCGCGATCGACTGCGCGATCACTGCGTCGAGCTTCGCCTGTTCCTCGGGGCTGGTCTGGTCGTCGATCCAGCCGACGGGATTGAGAAGATGGCCACGCATCTGCGAAACCTCAGCGGATGCCCGGCTGGTCCGCGACACCTGACGAGCGATCAATCGCGAATCGCGAGTAACAACGAAAAAAGCATCGCTACAGCTTCGGAGTCGTGCCACGTGGGCCGCCCCAGATCGAGAGCACGTAGACAGTTTCGCCGTCGTCGTCGACCTGGAAGTACACGTGGTTCTCGCTGTGCGGCATCAACATCCGTCGGAGCTTCGGTCGACGCGTCGTCGGCCAACCGATGCCCGCATCGGACCTCTCGGAGATCGCCTCGAACACGCTCTGGAGCTCGTCGGTGAAACAGACCAGGCGCGTCGGCGCGGTGCTCGATCCACCACTCCTCGGCTTGTCGCTGCGCGCTCACCGATGCGCAGCTTCACGCTTCGCCCTGAGGCGCGTAACGAACTCGAACGCATCCATGTGGTCGCCGCGTTCGATGTCGGCGAAGCCATCTTCGATCGACTGGAGCAGTCGGGCTCGCGCGTCGGGATCGATGGAGTCATCGACCGACAGGAGCTCTACTTCCGTTCCCGCCGGAAGCTTCGTCGGCTCGTCGAGCACCAGCCTGCCGTTCTTGACGACCGCCTTCAGGGCCTGCATCGATACGAGTCTACTGGGCGTGGCAAAACGTTGCCACGACCGGTGAGAGCGAGCCGGACCACGCCGGACGAGGGCGGACGAAGACTCGAGCTAACCGGTCGAGCCGATTGCAAGACCACGCGACCCTTGGTCAATTCCGTTGACAGTTGAATTTCGGTGGCGGTCGGGGTGATCACTTACGCGGCCTTCGTTCGGGTTCGCGTTCGCACAGACGATCTCCACGTGTCGGATCCGAGCGGGGTGAGCAACAGGCTCTCCAGCACGATGGGCTCATCGTCGACCAACAGGATGTTCATCGTCTCCTGGGCAATCGGGCCCGGAGTGAAGTCGAGAACGGCTGCAGCGTCAGGCGATCTGAGTTCCATCCCGACTCCGGCACCGATCCTCGATAGGTCGCGCCATCAGGGGCAAACGTCGCGCGCAGACCGTTGACAGAGCACGGTCCAAGGTTTCCCGCCGTGATGGCGGCGATGCTACGTTGAGCGATGTCCCCTGAATGGCATGCGACGACGCTGTGGAGGCGGCGAGCAGCGTCGTGATCATCGCGCTCTCACGGTTCCGCGTTGCGAGCGGCCACGAAGCCGAGGTCCGCGCCGCGTTCGTGAATCGCCCGAGACGTGTCGAGCTCGCGAACGGCTTTCGTGGGCTCGAGGTCTATGTCGATGACAAGACGCCCACGGCGTTCCTGCTCGTCACGCGGTGGACGGATGCCGCGGCGTTTCACGCGTGGCACGAGAGCCCGGAGCATCACGCCTCGCACGCGTTGATGCCCGAGGGGCTCGAACTCGATCCCAAGGACACGGAGCTCATCATCGCCTCGAAGCTCGAGCATGTCAGCGCGGGCGGACACGAGGCGGAACTGGTGCTCGAGCACGTGGTCGAGCTGGCCGCGATCGTTCGCGAGGGTCGGGCGCTGTCGCTCGTCGAGCTCGGCTCGGACGCCACCGTGCTCGTCGCGAATCATGCATTCGACGCCGCCATGGGGCTCCCGGCGCTCGGGCGCTCGTTCGAGGAACTGGTCGCGCCAGAAGCCGTGGCGGCGGCACGAGATGCGCGGCGCGAGGTCGCCGGCACGCCGGTCTTGATCCAGTTCGTCAACGACCGCGCCGAGCCGTTCACGTTGCGCTGCCGGTTCTTCCCGCGCGATCGGGGGGCCCTCATGCTCGGTGAGCCGCCGTGGGACCACCACGTCGCTCTCGAGCAGGAGCTGACCAGGATCAACGTCGAGCTGTCCGTGCTGCTCCGCGAGAACGCGCGTCAGACGCGTGCGCTCGCCGAGGCGCACGCTCAGCTGAAGCACGCGCACTGGCACCTGGAGAAGGTCACCGAGGTCTTGCCGATGTGCATGGTGTGCAAGCGCGTGCGAACCGGGAGCGCGGAGGATGCATGGGAGGAAGTCGCGGGGTATCTCCAGCGCGCGAGCACCTTCCTGAGCCACGGCTATTGCGCACGGTGCGCTCGCCTGGCCGAGGACGACGCGAGGCGTGACGAGGAGGACAGCCGATGAGCTCGCTCGACGAGCGCACGGCGCTGGCGACCCTACTCGCGAACCTTGCCGCGCTCCCCGAGCACGTGGCCGGCGCGTTCTACGCTCGCCACCCCGAGTGGACGCAGCGGTTCGGCCCGGCGGGCCACGCGCGATGCCTGGAGGACACCCGCCATCACCTCTCGTTCCTCGTGGCGGCGATCCAGGCCGGGCGTACGAGCCTGTTCGAGGACTACGTGCGCTGGGTCGCGGAGTTGCTCGTCGCGCGGAACATCAGCGTCGAACATCTCCGCGAACAGCTCGAGATCCTGGAAGCCACGCTCCAGAACACACTAGTCGCTGATCACGCGAGCCGCGCGAGCGAGGTGCTCTTCGCGGGTCGCGCCGCGATCGCCGAACCACGTCATGCTCGCCCGCTCGGCGAATCGACACACGACCCGCTGCTCGCGGCGTACGTGACCGCCGCGCTCGCCGGACAACGCGTCGCGGCACACGCGCTCGTCGTCGGGGGCCTACGCTCCGGGCGGCTGTTCGTCGAGGTCTACCGCGACGTCCTGGTCGCAGCGCAACGGCGGATCGGTGAGCTGTGGGCCGCGGGTACGATCAGCGTGGCGCAAGAGCACATGGCTTCCGCGGTGACGGGTTGGGTCGCGGCGCGGTTGTACGAGTACCTTCCTCATGACCGTCCCCGACTCGGCCGAGCCATGGTGACCGGGCTCGAGGGCGAGTTACACGCGCTGCCCGCGCAGTTCGCGGCCGATCTCCTGGAGGTCGACGGCTGGGACGTGTCCTTTCAGGGGATCAACACACCGGCAAACGCGATCCAGGCAATGGTGGCGCAGATGCGTCCCGATCTTGTCGGGATCTCGATCACGATGCCCCCGCTGCTCCCCGAGGTGGTGTCGCTGATTCGAGCGTTGCGCCGAGACACCCCGGGGCTCCGCATCCTCCTGGGTGGGCGAGGTGTCCGTGGCGAGACCGGGTTAGCGGAAGAGCTCGCGGTCGAGCTCGCGGCGCCCTTCGCATAGCCCGTCAGCCATCGAGCACCGACCGGATCTTGCGGAGCAGGGTCTTGGCGGTCAGCGGTTTCGCAATGAACTCCACGCCCGCGTCGAGCTCCCCACGATGGACGATCACGTCCTCGGCGTAGCCCGACATGTAGAGGATCTTCACCGTCGCTCCCGCGCGATGCAGGCGTGCCGCGAGCTGAGGTCCGGTGAGCTGCGGCATCACCACATCGGTCAGGACCAGGTGGATGGCGGCAGCGTGGGTCTCCCAGATGAGCAACGCCTCCGCTGCGCTACCGGCCTCGAGTACCTGGTAGCCGCGACGCCGAAGCATCTGGATCGCCGCCCTGCGCACGAACGCGTCGTCCTCGACGACGAGGATGGTCTCGCAGCCGGGGGGGATCCCGATCGGCTGGGTGACGCTGGGTGCGACCGAAGGGATCTCGACGCTGCGTGGCAAGTAGATCTTGAACGTGCTGCCACGCCCGAGCTCGCTGGAGACCAAGATGCCGCCGCCGCTCTGCTTGACGATGCCGAACACGGTCGCGAGGCCGAGCCCGGTGCCATGTCCGAGCTGCTTCGTCGTGTAAAATGGCTCGAAGATCCGGGCCTGGGTCGCTCGATCCATCCCGATCCCGGTGTCCGTGATCGAGAGCGTGACGTAGTCGCCAACGTCGAGGTCCCCGGTGTCGAGCTGGACCGGCTTGTCGACCTCGACGTGCGTCACCTCGATCGTGATCGTGCCGCGGGCCTCGATCGCATCGCGCGCGTTGATCACGAGGTTGAACAGGACCTGCAACAATTGTCCGGAATCGACCCTCACCAGCATCGGCTCCGTTGCCATCACGAGCGCGAGCTCGAGATTCTCGCGGATCAAGCGGCGCAGGATCTGCTCGTTACTGGGCACCAGGTCGGTCAGATCCTGGATCCGCGGCTCGAGCGCCTGGCGTCGGCCGAACGCCAGCAGCTGGTGGGTTAGCTCGGCGGCGCGGTTGGCTGCACGCTCGATCTGGTCGAGGTCGTCGCGCCGCGCGTCGCTTGCGGGCAGGCCATGGGCGGCGAGCTCGCTGCACGTCAAGATCACCGTCAGCATGTTGTTGAAGTCGTGGGCGATGCCACCTGCGAGCTGGCCGATCGCGTTGAGCCTCTGAGCCTCGTAGAACCGTTGCTCGGCCTGCTTTCGGCCTTCGATGTCTTCGACGACGACGAGGGCGTATCGGGGCTGACCGATCGCGTCGTGGACCAGCGAGCGCGTGACGTTGACCCAGCGAGGGCCGCCGGGCCCGACCCATCGCTCCTCGCGCACGATCATGGACTCCCTCCCCTCGAACACCGCGGCGTTCATGGCGCGGGCGCCGTCGCGATCGTCGGCGTGAACGAAATCGAGCAAGCCGCGTGTGACGAGCTCTTCGTGACCGACGCCGAGCAGCCCCGCGAGCCGTGCGTTGACGCGCTGGATGACTTGATCGAGACCGACATGAGCGATGCCCACAGGAGCCTGTTCGAACGTCGCGCGAAACCGCTCCTGCTCGTCGCGGACCTCGGCTTCCCTCTGCCGTAGCTCGCGGCGCACCTTTCCTTCGCGGACCTCGCGCTCGACGACCGCCACCAGGCGACCGGGCTTGTCCTTCAGGACGTAGTCGCTCGCGCCCTCGCGCATCGCCTGAACCGCCGCCTCCTCGCCGATCGTTCCCGACACGATGACGAAGGGGATCTCGAGGCCGAGACCTCGGAGCACGCGCAGCGCCTCGAGCGCGCTGAACTTCGGGAGCGACCAATCGCAGAGAACGATGTCCCACGCACCATCTGCGAGTGCCGCCTGCATCGAGGCTTCATGCTCGACGCGCTGTGAGATGAGCTCGGGCCACTGCTCGCGAAGAGTGCGGAGGAGCAGCTTCGCGTCGGTTTCCACGTCCTCGACGAACAGGACGCGGATCGCGTCGGTCACGAGGCACCTCGCCGTGGCGGCACCGGCTCGTTCACCAGCAACCAGAACAGGGCGAGCGCCTTTGCCGCGCTCGCGAACTCGTTGAACTCGACGGGCTTGCGAACGTAGGCGTTGGCGCCGAGCGCATAGCTGCCTAGGACGTCCTCGTCTTCTTTCGACGCCGTCAAGACGATGACAGGGACAAGGCGCGTGCAGGGATCGGCGCGAACGCGGCGCAAGACCTCCATGCCATCAACCTTTGGAAGCTTGAGGTCCAAGAGGACGATGGCGGGCAGGACGGTGACGTCGCGGCCCTCGTATGCACCCGTACCGAACAGATAGTCGAGCGCGTCGGCACCGTCGCGCACCACGACGACCTCGTTGGAGATGCCGCTCTTCTTGAACGCGCGAATCGTCAACTTCTCGTCGGTCGAGTTGTCTTCCACCAGCAGGATCGACTTGTTCGTCACGGCTTGCTTCCCTGATCGGGCAGCTCTACGAAGAACGTCGCGCCCATCCCGACGGCGCCCTCTGCCCAGACCTTGCCACCGTGACGCTTGATGATCCGCTGGATGTTCGCGAGCCCGATCCCGGTACCCGGGAACTCGGTCGACGTGTGAAGACGCTGAAACGGCGTGAACAGCTTGTCGACATACTTCATGTCGAATCCGGCCCCGTTGTCGCGAACGAAGACCACGATCGCTCCACGCTCTCGGGTGGACCCAACTTCGATCCTGGGCGACGCGACACCGCGCGTGAACTTCCACGCGTTGCCGACCAGGTTCTCGACGAGCGTGCGCGCCAGGACAGGGTCGATCTCGACCTCGAGGTCGTCGCTGACGACCCATTCGAGAGAAGGTCGTGGATCCAAGTTTCCGAGCGCACCCGCGACCTCGCGGACCAACACCCCGAGATCCACCTTGACCGGATGAAGATCCGTCCGGTTGACGCGGGCGAGCGAGAGCAGGGCGTCGATGAGCTGCGCCATCCGCGAGGCGCCGTTGCGGATCTCCGCGAGGCAGTCCTGTCCCTCCGCATCGAATTTGTCGGCGTAGTCGTCTGCGAGCACCTGCGCGAACCCGGCGATGCCGCGCAGGGGCGCGCGGAGGTCGTGCGCGACCGAGTAGCTGAACGCCTCGAGCTCGCGATTCAGCTCTCGTAGCTGCTCGGTCCGCTGCTCGACGCGCTGCTCGAGCTCGGCATTGAGTGCGTGGAGCGCCTGCTCCGCACGCATGCGCTCCGTGACGTCGAGGACGTAGCAGATGCACTCGTCGCTGCCCTCGATCATCGCCGCGCCCAGCAAGATCGGAACCACGCTCCCGTCCTTGCGGAAGTACTCCTTCTCGTAAGACCGGAGCACCCCCGTGGTGCCGAGCTCTTCCACCGCCTCGGCATCGCGAGCCTGCCATTTCAGGGGCGTCATGTCCTTCCAGCGAACGCGTCCGGCGCGCAGATCGTCACTCGTGTACCCGACCATCGATAGAAAGGCCTGGTTCGCGTCGCGGATGTTGCCCACGAGGTCGGCCACGATAATGCCCAGGACCCCGGACTCGAAGAGGCGTCGAAACCGCTGCTCGCTCTGCCGCAAGGTCCGCTCGATCGCGCGCTCCGCGGTCATGTCGTGAAACACCAGAACGACTCCGGTGACATTGCCCGAGCGATCGCGGATGGGCGCAGCGCTGTCGGCGATCGGCCGTTCGACGCCGTCCTTCGCGAGGAGCGCGGTGTGGCGAACCAGGCCGACGACCGAGCCTTCGCGAAGCACGCGCTCCACCGGGCTCTCGACGACCTGTCGGGTGTCCTCGCTGATGATGTGGAACACCTCGGCCAGCGGTCGACCGACCGCTTCCGAGCACGGCCAAGCGGTCAAGTGGGTCGCGACCTGGTTCATCCGCACCACACGACCGGAGCTGTCGGTCGCGATCATCGCGTCGCCGATGCTCTCGAGCGTCGCCGCGAGGCTCGCTTCGCTGGCCGAGAGGGCGGCCTGTGCCTGCTTGTAGTCGTCGACGTCGGCGTTCGACCCGTACCACTTGACGAGGGTTCCACTCGAATCCCTTAGGGGGATGGCCCGCGTCCGGAACCACCGGTGCACGCCGTCGACGCGCCGGATGCGAAACTCGATGTCGAACGCGACGCCGTTGCCCACCGTGGCGGCCCATTCCATCTTCACCCGCTCGCGATCGTCGGGATGCAGCTGCGAGAGCCAGCCATAGCCGAGCTGGTCGGCTTCCGGAATACCCGTGTATTGGACCCACTGCGGGCTCAAGTAGTCGCACGGCCCTGATGCGAGGCAAGTCCACACGAGGTGCGGAAGCGCGTCGACGAGCTCGCGGAGCTGCGCCTCGGTGAGCCTCGTCCCCACTAGTCCCAATCCGTCGTTCACACCCTACCTAGGATCAACGATACCCCCAACCCCCCGCAGCACGCCGTGGAACCGCGTTCGGTTGGACCGAAAAAGCACGCCGACTCCCTCGGACAGTCCGCGGATGACCTTCCATCTGAAACCTGTAGATCGCGTCGATAGGAAACGATCTATCGAAGACGAGCGGACGCATCGACGATCGTGGCTTGGGGGATCGCAACCCATGCAGGCTCGCCGCGAGCTCCTGCTGCCACCAACAAAGAACGAACTGGAACACCGAGGCCGCGCAAGCCTGCGTAGTCATTGCAGGGACGCGAGATGGTTGAGTCATCTCGGCTTGCGGAGCGGGTTCGAGTCCGCCCGTGCTACTCAAGCCGCTGATTCGTCAGCGGCTTTGGGCGTGCCGTCGCTGCTCGCTGCCACGTGGCTGCGCAGGTTCGACGTGGCGTTACTGGTGTCTTGCGGGGCGCTTGAGCCGTCGCGTGTTGTGGAACGCGGCGAAGCGGCACATGCCGCCGTGGTCGATGACGACGAAGCTCGCGGGTGTGTGTGTGCAACCACGGTCGCCGAGCACGCTCGCGGACGTCCGTGACCGTGCGATTGCGCCCGCGCCGAGCACCGCTCGCCCGTTGCGCCGTTGGGCTCGTGTTCAACCCGCATTCGCTGCGTGGGGCAGCCGCGCACGCGAGTTGCACCTCCTTCTTTTGCTGACGTCCTCGACGGGGCGCAGCTCGTTCGTAACGCGTGCATGTCGAGCTGCCTGACCATGCCCACACGCGAGTCGCTCGGTTGACGAGTCATTGCAAGGAGCGCTCACGTGAACACGCACAAATCAAATCGATCGATCTTGTACGCCACGCTGGTCATGGTTTCGGTTGCCGCTTGCGGTGACAACCTCGGATTCTCGGACGCTGGGCCAGGCGGCGATGACGCCAGCTCCGATGCGAGCTCGCTCGATGCGCCCGGGGTCCCGACGGTCCCGACAGTCATCGCGACGACCCCCCTCGATACGACGAACCCTACCGCGCTCAACACGACGATCGACGCCACCTTCAGCGAGGCGATGGATCCTGCCACCCTCACCACGACGACGTTCACGCTGAGAAGCGGAGTCTCGACGCCGGTACTCGGCCAGGTGACCGCGAGTGGCGCGCGCGTGCTCTTCCAGCCGAACGCCCGCCTCGCGAGCAACAGCGTGTTCACCGCAACCATCACGTCGGAGGCCAAGAGCGGGTTGGGGGTCGCCCTCGCAGCGAGCTACAGCTGGACGTTCACGACCGGCCTGGTCACGGCGGCGGAGCCAGTGGTGAACCTTGGAACCTCCGGCAACTTCGCGATCCTTACCAAGAGCGGAATCTCCACCGTGCCCTCGTCGATGATCGTGGGTGACCTCGGAGTCAGCCCGATTTCCGCCACCGCGATCACGGGATTCTCGCTGATCATGGATCCCTCGAATCAGTTCTCGAAATCCGCCCAGGTGACCGGCAAGGTCTTCGCCGCCACCTACGCGCAGCCGACCCCAGCGAAGCTGACCACGGCGATCGGCGACATGCAGCTCGCGTTCACGGATGCGGCCTCACGCCCAGCCGATGTCACGGAGCTCGGTGCCGGCAACATCGGTGGGTTGATCCTCGTCCCGGGCGTCTACAAGTGGGGCACGGGCGTCTTGGTTCCGACGAACGTCACGCTCTCGGGCAGTGCGACCGACGTCTGGATCTTCGAGATCGCCCAGACCCTGACCCTGAGCAGCAACGCGCAGGTCGTCCTCGTCGGTGGTGCGCTGCCGAAGAACGTGTTCTGGCAGGCCAGCGGCAAGGTGACGCTCAACACGGGCGCGCACATCGAAGGCAACGTCCTCGCCAAGACCGCCATCAGCCTGGAAACCGGCTCGTCGATCAACGGCAGGTTGTTGGCGCAGACGGCGGTCACGCTCAACCAGAGCACGATCACCATCCCCGCGAACTAACCCCAGGGTTCAGGTGCTCGTTCGTTGTCGATCGCGGACTGGGCGGGCAGGACGACGACGAGACCGCGGCTAAACAACTGCACGCTCCGGCCGAACCACCCACGTAGGATGGATTCGCCGCAGAACTCCGTACCTCGAGCCCGCTCGGTCGCTGATCGACGGCGACGTGGCCGCGCACAACGCACCTCGCGGCGGTCGAGAGCCTGACATGTCTGCGATCTACCTGGATCACGCTGCCCGGACCCCGCTCGACGAGCGGGTGGCCGCAGCCATGACAACGGCCTACGCAGAGCTCGTCGGCAGCCCTCACAACCTCAACCACCCTTTCGGGCGCCGCGCGTGGGAGGCGATCGAGGTCGCACGCCACGAGATCGCCTGCGCGATCGGCGCTCGCAGCGATCAGATCTTCTTCACGAGCGGCGCGACGGAGAGCAACAACCTGGCTCTGCTCGGAAGCGGTGCGACGAACCGTCTGGTGGTCACGTGTGTGACGGAGCATGCCTCGGTGCTCGAGCCCCTCGAGCAACTCGAGCGGGCGGGTGGACATGTCGTGCGCTTGCAGGTCGACCGGTCTGGACACCTGGACGCCGAGACGTTGGTCGCCGCCACGACGAGTGCGACACAACTCGTTTCGCTCATGTGGGTCAACAACGAGCTTGGCACGGTGCACCCGGTGGCGGACCTGGCGGCACGGGTACGTCGTCCCGGGCTCCTATTCCACGTCGATGCGGCACAGGCCTTCGGGCGTGTACCGATGAACGTGACGGACGCAGGCGTCGACCTCGTGACGTTGTCTGCCCACAAGGCCGGCGGGCCATCGGGGATCGGGGCGCTCTTCGTCCGCGATGCGAGACTCCTGCACCCGATGTTGTTCGGCGGCGGTCAGCAAACGGGCTTGCGTCCAGGTTCCCTTCCGACCGCACTCTGCGTTGGCTTCGGCGTCGCCGCCCGTCGCGTGCGAGAGGAGCTCACCTCCGATGGCGCCAACCTCACTCGAAGCACGTCGCGTCTCCGCACCGCACTCCAACAACGGATCGGTGCGCTGACGTTTCTGACGCCCGTGCGGGGGGCAGCGCCGGGCATCCTCAGCGTGGCCTTCGACGGTGCGGCGGCGGAAGATGTACTGGCGCTCGTGGGCGACGAGTTGGCGATCGCGGCAGGCTCGGCGTGCTCGACGGGAAACGGCCGGCCGAGCCATGTGCTCGAGGCGCTTCCGGTATCTCCCTCGGTGCGCCACAACACCCTGCGTTTGTCCCCTGGCCGGGGCACGACCGACGCCGAGCTCGATCGCGCAGTTGAAGTGCTTGCGTCAGCGATCGCGCTGTTGCGTGGGCTGAGCGATCCGACGCGTGCGATTCCCAGCTCCTCCAACGTGCTCGACCAGCGAGGTTCATGATGTCTCTGTCGCTCTCTCCGCGTTTCGCTCTCAAATTCGATCGCGAGCTCCATCGTCGCCGCATCGGCGGAATGGAAGTGATCATTCATTGTCATCACTACAACGCGCGGCTCCAGAAGACCATCGAGGAGGCCTCGAGCGTCGCTGGGAAAACGATCATCGTGAGCACTGCCGAGGCTGTCTTCGCTCGACACCTGCGCAGCGTCTTGGAGGAAGCGGACACGCCGACGGTGCGTTGGCAGGCGGCAGCCGAGCTGTACGCCCATCTCGGGTACGGCCGGTTGGACTTCTCCCAGGTCGCCGAAGGTGTGGTCACCGCCTCGGCGTCGCACTTCGCCGAAGGATGGCGCGCCAGTTTCGGGAGACGGACGACCCCGGTCTGCTCGTTCGCGGAGGGGTACATCCAGGGAGCCATCGCTGCGGTCGTAGGGCGGCCTGCCCACGTGCGCGAGACCGAGTGCATCTTCCTCGGCGCTCCCGTCTGCCGGTTCGAGGTCGATACGACCCGGACCGAGCCACTTCACGAGTACGAGCGTCGACCAGCGACCAGACCGACGCAGGACAAGGTGCGCTCGCTGTCGGCGACCATCGACGAGGAGCGGATCATCGACGCGCTCGTGGAGATGCCGATCGTGGGTAACGAGCAGGGTCTCATCCCGGCCTTCAACGTGTACCTCGCCAACACACCTGCCGACTTCTACAACCTCGTCGCCTTGCGGTTCATCGAGGGGATGGAGCGCGCGAATCTCGGGGCGATCGCTCGCTCGATGCTCGTCGAATGCGCCGAGTCGTGCGCGATGAATACGTTCCGCGGCATCCTCGCCTCGGCGGAATGGGATGCGCTGATTGCCCCGATGGTGAAGCAGCCAACGGACCGGCTGTTCGGCCTGGTCGCCGTCAGCAATGCGCTCGGGTGGGGCAACTGGCAGGTCGTCGAGCACACGGCTGAGAAGACGCTGCAGATGGCAAGCCGCAACGGATACGAGGCTGTCGGGCACCTCGAGCTGCGCGGTGCGAGCACGGAGCCCGCGTGCATGATGCTGACGGGCGTCGCCACCGGAATGATGGAGCTCCTCTACGGACAGGGGTCCGTTCAGGAGCGGCTCGGCCAGTTCACTGGCGTCGAGAGATCTTGTTGTTGTGTGGGAGCACACCACTGTGCCTTCGAAGTGGAGGTTGCCGCGTGACGTTTCCCTTTCGCTGCTTGGTGCCGGCGTGCATTCACGGCGAAACCTACAAGTACTTCCTCGAGCCCGGCGCTGTGGAGGCCGTCTGGAAGGATCTCGGTTCGACCTTCGGCGAGGTTCGTCGCATCGCCGGTCTCGGCTTGCGTCAGATCGACAACGACCGGCTGATCATTCGCTCGATTCCCGCCGGCAACCCCATCACCGTGCTCCGCACATCCCACTGTCGCCCATCTGACATCGCTCGACTGCACGCCGTGCTCGGGTTTCGGGACGTGCCGGGATGATCACGGCGAGCGACGCCGTCCCTTTTCCGATCGCCCGCCTCGACGAGGCTCGTCGATTGATCGAAGCCAACGCTGCCTGGATCGCGCTCTTCACGCGTGCGTCGGTGGGCACGTGTTTCGACGAGGTGATCGTGGACCGTCGTGGGCAACGCGCATACCGAAACAGCCTCGCAACCACCGCCGGTGACGGCTTCACCTTCTATGCGACCCTGGCGTCCGGCTCGACGGAGATCCTCGCGTACCTTCGGTTCTCGCGCCAACCGTCCGGTTGGTATGTCACGGGCGAGAGGGTGCAACGCGACAGCACGAATGCCGAGCTGCTGTTCGAACGGGAGCGCTGGCGCGCGGTCGTGCGTGACGCGGCGGAAGGAATCGCGGTGCTCGACGAGCACGCACGCTTCGTCGAGGTCAACACCAGCTTCCTCGACATCGTCGAGCCACGAACGTCGATGGGGGTGTTGCTCGACGACCAGGGCATCGTAGGTTGGCGTCTGGCGGAGGTCGTGGCGCCCGTCTTGAGCGAGCGCTATCGCGAATTCCTCGACGGATCGCGTACCCGATCACTGCCCGTCGCGATGCAGGTTGGTTCCCGTCGTTTGGACGTCACCGTGACCCCGACGGTTCTTCCCGGCGGCTTGTTTTCGGGCGCGTGTCTCGTCGTGCGTGACCGGACGCCAGAGGATCGGATCGATGCACTCAGCACCCAGCTATCCACCGGTGCAGCCTTCCTCGAAGAGCTCTACCGCGTCATGCCGGGAGTCCTCGTGGTCTTCGGCAGCGACGGGCTCATCCAGAGTGTCAACGAGGCGACCTCCACCCTGCTCGGTCGTCGCAAAGAGGAGATCGTGAATGCCCCGATCTCGTCACTCCTTTCTTCCAACGACACCATCGAGTACAGCGAGGTCGCCGCGTTGGCCTCCGAGAATCGAATGTTCCGCGCAGAGAAGACCATGATCTCGAGGACAGGAGAATCCATCCCCGTGCTCGTGTGCGCCACGACCTGCAGTACAGAGATGGTCGTCTGCATCGCCATCGACATCCGCGAGCGCAAGCGTCTGGAGATGGATCTGCAGCAAGCGCAGAAGCTGGAGTCGGTCGGTCGGTTGGCATCGGGGGTGGCACACGAGATCAACACGCCGGTCCAGTTCGTCAACGACTGCATCCACTTCGTACGCGATGCCGTGAAGGATCTGTTCGGCGTCATCGAGAAGCTCGAGGTCGTTCAGCGTTCCGTGCTCGACGGCGTCCCCGCGACCGCGGTGGCCACCGAAGCCGCAGAGCTCGTCGATGCTGCAGACCTGCCCTATCTCCTGGACAGGGTGCCCAAAGCCCTCGAGCGTGCGATCGACGGCCTCGGCCGGGTGACCACCATCGTGCGCTCGATGAAGGAGTTCGCGCACCCGGATCAAACGGACATGACGACTGTCGACCTAAACCGCGCGGTCGAGAGCACGCTGACCATCGCACGCAACGAGTACAAGTACGTAGCAGATCTCGAGACCGACTTCGGCGATCTCCCACCGGTGCAGTGCCACGCGGGCGACGTGAACCAAGCAATCCTGAACATCGTCGTCAATGCCGCGCACGCGATCAGCGATGTTGTCCAGGGAACGGATGGACGAGGTGCGATTCGCGTTCGAACACGTCGCGATGGTGACCAGGTGGTGATCGCGATCGCGGACACCGGTGGTGGAATTCCCGACGCAGTGTGCGGCCGGATCTTCGACCCGTTCTTCACGACCAAGGAGGTCGGCAAAGGGACTGGTCAAGGGCTCGCGATCGCACGGTCGGTCATCGTCGAGAAGCATCGCGGTGCGCTGTGGTTCGAGACCGAGCTCGGCAAGGGGACCACGTTCTTCATCCGTGTGCCGATCGACGGGCACGCGTCCCGCCTCGCGAAGGTCACGGCGTGAATCGCAAACGCTTGCCGAGGTCACGGCGATCTCCGCAGCGTGGCCGCTGAACTGCTGCTTCGTCGCGGCGGGCTTGGTCGGGACCCAATCCGTCGCGGAGCGCGCATCGAAGATCGCGACCGTCAGGGACGCGTTGAGGGAGCAATCGATCCGATCGGAGGCATCGCGTCCTGCAGCCTACTCGGTCACGGGACGTCGTGGAGCTCACCTGGTTTCCACCGGCCGCAGCAGACGGAGCTCGGGGCAGGTTCGGCGCCGGGGGTGTGCGATCGCTGGTTTATACTGGACGGCATGAATCATCGCGCCGGCGCGCTGGGGCTCTTGATCGCGTGCGGCCCGAGCCCACCGAGGCCGGACGAGAGCGCGGCGAGCGTACCCACCCCGAGCGCAACCCCGATCGCACCCATGGACGCGCGGGTGGCGACCAGCGAACGCCCAGATGATCGTGAGGAAGTGGCACTCAAGTGGGTGCCGCCCGCGCCGGCCTCACGTCCGAGGAAGACCTGCACCGCCAAGCCGCATGTTCTCCCTCAGGATCCGGCCACAAGCACGCGCGGCTCGCCGGTCGGCCCTGGGGGCGGGCAGTCGCTCTACCTCAGACTGTTCTCCGAAGGAGCCTGTTTCCGCTACCAGGTCAGTTACCGCGCACAGCGGTACGACGGGGACACCTACGTGGTCGCGAGCGATCAGATCCAGACCGGCATCGTCGATTGTGTCGTTTCGCGAGCGCGCCGGATGGCGGCGGTCGGCGTGTCGGAGGTCAAGTGCGTGCCCCGCGTGAAGTTCGAGCTGACCGGCGGGCTCAAGTTCCGCGGCCCCGACATCGCGCCTGCGCGGGTGTACATCGCCACGGCCGAAGGCCTGTGGTGGGCGGACGCGTGGCCGAAGACAAGCGCCGAGATCCGAGAGGTGCTCGCGAACCCGCAACGCGTGCTGTTCGACGCGACCAGTCCCGGTACATACGACAAGGACACGAGCGACGAGGACGTGTCGTTTACGACGATGAGTGGCCTGGATGCGGCCGGCCGGTGGTGCTGGCAACAGACCGAGCGGGATGACTACGCGCTCGTCGAGCGGTTGTGCTTCGCGCGCGGCGGCCTGGTGGAGGCGCGCCGGGTCGACGTCGACGAAATGCGGGAGGGTGGCTTCGACACGTATGTCTACGAGTTGCTCGAATGAGACCAGCTGTCCCGGTCGCGCGCTGCTTCATCGAGCTGTCCGATGCACGTCCGCCTACTCGCCGTCGCGTGTGCGCGGTAGGTCCCGCTGGGGCTCGTAAGGCGACGCGAGTTACCAGCCACCAGACTTCGACAGGCTGAGGCGCTCGCTCAGACAGCGGGAGTACCTCTTCATGATCTGATCGGTTCGTTGCTCGGCACCCTGCTGGGTCCCCGTGGGAGCCACCTTCGCGATGTCGACCCCCCACTTCTGGGTCTCGCTAGCCGTCCGCTCGGCGCATGCCTTCGAGGTGCACGTGCACATCGTGTTCGCGAAGTACTCGAGCGACGTGTGGACGCAGTCCACGGTCGGCTGATCGAGACAACGCTTGGGGGTGTCCGGATCCTGAGCCGGCGGCGTCGGACCACAAGCAGCGAGAACGATCACGAGCCAGCTACGCATCGAGCGAGGTTACCGTGACTGCGGTCGAGCATCACGAGAGCGCCGGGAATGATCGGTTCCCGCCCCTCACGTCCGAACGGCAAGCCGCGATCTCACCGCATCGCTTCGACGAGCCGACCCTGGCGAACGAACTCCAGGCGGGTCGTGGGAGCGACGTCAACTCTGTTCAGTTTGTCAGCGTGACGTTCGAGCGTGGTGTTCTACTCTTCGTCGATGTTCGACGTGCGCCGTCGCATGGCCATGGTCTCCGGGATCGGCGTGGAGCCCACGTTGAGCCCGGTGATGATCGGAACGATCGACCTGCCCGAGGACGTCGCGGTGTGGGATCCAGGGTTGCTCGCGCTCTCGGACGGACGACCCTCGCAGAAATCCCGCATCCCGCTCCCCGCTGCCTGCGTTCCAGGCCCCTATGACGTGCTCGCGTACCAGCGCAGTAGGCTCGAGTTGATCGCGGTGGTGGTGCGGCGACCAGCAGTCAAGGTGACGCGATGGCAGTCTCTCGGCATCGGCATGGACGGCCACCTGGTGATCGCGCCAGCGGCGTTCGCGGGCGTGATCGAGTTTCCTGGTCGTCCAGAAGGCTTGCCCGCTGACGCACGGGCATGGATTCATCTCGCCCGGCTCGCCGATGCTCGCCCCTTCGTCTGGATCGAAGACCCGGCAGGTGTCCCCGCCATGCGCGGGTGGGTAGGCCTCGATGCCTCGGCGTTGGTTGCCGCGATCGTGATCGAGATGGTCTGAACCACGCCCGGTTCGGACCGCTCACGTCGTCAGCGTCGCGGCTGCTTCAGGAATCTCGTCCGGCAGCTTCGTGCTCTGGATCCAGCGGACGAACACCAGGAAGACGACGGCCGCACCCGCGCCGATCGCACCTTCGATCAGCAGCATGTTGACCGGACCGTAGTCGTCCGCCAGCGCGCCGGTGAGCAGCCCCATCCACCAGATCGGGAAGTTCGCCAGCGACGCGTAGATCGAATACTTCGTGGCGGCAGAGGAGGGCCCGATCGAGTGGAGCACCGCCGCGGTCCAGGTCGCGTACGACACGCCGACGACCAGCGTGTAGAGGAAGCTGCCGAGGACGTAGACGGTCTCGGTCATCGGCGCGAGCGCGAACAGGGCGCCGGCGACACCGAGCAGCACGCCGGCAACGACGTACGCGATGCGCGGATGAAACCGCTTGGCCAGCCAGCCACCGATGAAGCAGCCGAGCGAGGTCACGATCGCGCCGAAGTAGCCCGCGACCCACGCCACCGTGTCCGCGTCGGCGTGCCACTGCGCGGCGACCTCGGCCTGCGCGAGCACCGATTGTGCGGCGCCGGTTCCCATCGGCACGAAGCACAACACGGTGACGAGCAGGCCGCCCTTGGTCTTCGCGAGCCGCCAGATGTCGCGGAACACGCCACGCGTCGCCGCGAGTGGTCCACCGGGAGCGCGGTGCGAGGGGATCGCCGGGATCGCCAGGAGCCCGCACGCGCAGGACAGGATCGCGACGGCGAGGATCGCGCCCGCCATCCAGGGCTCCTCGAGCTTGTTGAGCAGGGTCAGCCCGAGGCCGCCGCCGAGCCCCGCCCCACCCAGGTTGCCGACGTTGAACCAGGCGCTGACGCGAGCCCGATCTTCGGGGCCGGTGACGGCCGGGATCATGGCCTCGAGTGACATCGAGACGAACGACCGCAGCAGGCTGACCGCTGCGACCACCGCGATCAACAGCGGCAGCGTCGAGGGCGTCATCGGCGTGATCGACATCGCGACGATGCCGATCGCGGAGGTGACGGTACCGATCAAGTACCACTTGCGCGGCGTCAGCGTGACGTCGACGGTGGGAGCCCAGATCCACTTGAGCCACTGACTCAGCAGCGACGCCGCCGGCAACAGCGAGGCCTCCTTGATCGAGAGGCCGTGCGTCGTCGCGAGGTAGGTCAGCGCGACGAGGACGAAGCCCGAGACCGCGCCGAACGGCAGTTGAAGGACCATCCAGATCGCTGGGTGTGGCGCCTTCGGACGTGGCTCGGACACGGCCTTGCGTGTACCACGTGTCGACTGCGAGCCGTGGCAAGGTGGCTTGGACAGCGCGCAGGACGGGAGGCCTCGGCGCGTTGCTGCGGAGGTGATCGAGCTGGACCAGCGGTGGACCAGGGGTGGTCGTGGGTCCACCCACCGCGTGATGCTCGGCGTTCGATTGCTGCGACTTGCGCGACGGCGCGGTGCTTGCTTTCGCCGTCGTCACGCCACTCATCGGCGGGAGCACTCATGAAACTTCTTCGTTCGCTATTGCTGTCTTCCCTGGCCCTGTCTGCATGCACGGGTCTCGACGAGTCTGATGAAACGTTCGGCGAGACGACGAGCGACTTGTCGGTCACGAGCTGGGCCACCTTCGACGATGGGTTGGCCGACGGCATCGGCTATCCGCCCGCGAGCGTGCTGTTCGGCGGCAAGGATTACTACGTCTACACCAACGACAATGGCAGTCCGTTTCCAGGCGTCTCACACGATCTGTACTGGCATCGCTGCGACGGGACGTCCTGCACCGGTCGGAAGCGGATCACGGGCCAGCAGACCAGTGACCGCGTGAGCCTCGCGGCCTTCAACGGGTACATCTACATGGTCCACACGGGCGAGTCCGATGGATCCGCGCTGTGGTTCTCGCGCTTCGATCCGGCGACGGAGCAATGGAGCACGAACGTGAAGCTCACGCAGACCACGATCGATGGTCCGCCCGCGCTCGCCGCGTTCAACAACCAGCTCTACATGGTCGGCACGTCGGAGGCGACGGTGACGCGACGCGGGGTCACCATCACGACGTATCCGATGTGGTACGTCAGCATGAACGCGGCCGAGGTGTTCTCCACCACGCGCAGCGTCGGGCGAGAGTCGGCATCGCGCCCTTCACTCGCGGCCTTCTACGGCAAGCTCTACCTCGCACACCAGTACGGTGCGACCGGTGGGATCGCGATGAACACCCTGCAGCCGAGCGGCACGTCGTGGACGGCCGACCAGGTGCTCAAGTCAGGCACGACACCCCTGTATGGCTACGATGTTCAGATCGCGGAGGCCAACGGCTTCCTGCACCTCGTGCACTCGAGCTACAGCAACAACTACACCTACTGGATGTACTTCGACGGCTGCGCGTGGGCACCCGAGCTGACGATCGACGCGCGCCAAACGACGTCGCGGCTGTCGATGGCGACCTCGCGCGTCGGTGTCGAGCTGGCGCGCCTGCATGACTACGGCTTGTGGCCCTACACGGCCAACGCGTGGATCTCGAGCAAGTTTACCGCGCCGCCGGCTCCGGTCACGGTGCCGCTGTGTCAGCCAACTGCCGGCTGACTCGCGAGGGCTTGCGTGCTGGCGCGAGCAGATCGCGGCAGTTCGTGCGTTCCGCGCGCGCGCGGCGTGCCGGATCACCCGACGCGCGATCCTCGCTCGTCGGGTAGTCGCAGGTCGCGAGCGCACGAACCTGCTTGCGCCTCGAGCGGCGGAGCTGGTCGGCGAAGTCGTCGATGCTCGTCAGCAGGTCGTTCGCCATCACTCGCCATGCCGACATCTCGAGCGTCCCGGGGGGCGCCGCTCGACGAGGCGCCCTGTCACCTGCGGGAGACAGGCGGCTCGAGTCGCCGGCCACTGCGATCGAGATGGCTAGGGGATCCGCGCAAAGGGTCACGTGCCGGTACTATTCCGTCAGTGCTCCATCCCAAGGTCACGCTTGCGACAGGACCGATCTACGACCTCGCCGTGCTTCGGGACGGCACCATCGCGTGCAAGACCACCAGCGGCATCGAGTTGTTCGATCGCGCGCTCGCGCCGGCTGGGTCGTCTCCGTGTGCCGACGCCAACGGCGCCATCACCGAGCTTCCCGACGGTCGCTTGCTGGTGGGCTGCAAGGACCAACTGGCGTTCCATGTCGGTCGGCGCGGCGAGACGCTCGCGAAGGTCGAGTCCTCCGACGACCTCAGCCTGTTCAGCCGGTTCATCCCGACAGAGCGTGGCTTCCTCGCACTCGCCTTCAATGGCTTCGTCGTCGACGAGGGCGGCGAGCGTCGCGTCGTCCGGCTGGACGGCTTCACGCACTACCACGGTGGAGTAGCGTGGCGTGGCGGGGCGGTGCTGTTCGCGTTCGAAGGCCTCGCACTGGTCGATCCCGACGGAACGGAGCGAGCGCGCACGGCCGAGCAGTCACCGAGTTACTCACTCGCCTGCGCGGACATGCTGGTTGCCAGCACCACCCGTGAGGTCGTCGTGCTCGATGCCGAGCTGAAGCTCCTCGCGACGATCGATGCGCGCGTGACCTCCGGCGATGACCTCGTCGCGTTTCGCGAGGGCTTTCTGCTCCGCTGCTACGACGAGGAGACGAACGCCACGACGGTCCACCACTGGCGTCGCGAAGGCGCCGAGGTGGTCGAACAGTGGTCGATCCGGAAACCGGGACTCCTGGCGGAGCCTCACGTGGTCGGTGACCGCGTCGTCCTCGTGCACTACGACGGCGGGGTCTGGATCGTCGATGGCGCCGGCAAGGAGCTGGGCCACGTCCCGACCAAGAAGTACTGCGGTGCGGTGGCGGCGTTTGGTGATGGTGTCGCGCTCTCGGAGCGCGAGGCGTTCGGTGCCGTGTGGTGGCGGCCCGATGGCTCGACGCAACTGCTCGAGCACGACACCGCACCGGAGACGATGCGGACCCTCGGAGATGGCCGACTCGTCACGCGCGACGCGCACGCGCTGCTGGTGTGGGACGCCGCCGGTTCGGCGCCCGAGCGCGCCCGCGTCGCGTGCCCGATGCCCCGCGAGGTGCCGCTGCTCGTCAACGGAGCACTGTTGCGGGTGGTCGGTCCCGGCTTCTTCGCGATCCGCACGACGAACCTCGTCGGGCAGGCTCTGTTGATGCAGCCGGACTCGGCGTGGCGGTTGCCGATCTCGCGGGACGAGGCGTCGACGATCGTGCAGGCGCTCGCGGCCCGAACGCACGAGGGCACGGCGCCCAGCTTCGACGAGCTCGCCTTCGTGCTCGACACCACGGCGCGCCAGTTATCCGCCGCCGTGCGCGCTCGCAAGACGATCCTCGTGCCGCCGCGTCAGCTCCCGGACTTCGAGTATCTGGGCTCGTTCGCGTCCTCGGGCGAGCTCACGGTGAGTGACCCCTGTTACCTCGGCAAGCGCGCGAATCCGGCGCTCGGGTTTTCGCTGTCGAAGAAGGTCGTCGGGCACGACGGCCTGTGGCACGTGTTCGTGCGCGTGGATCCGAGCGATCCTCGCTGCAACGCCGAGCTCGTGACGATCCATACCCACGGCTTCGATACGGTGGCAAGCGAAGGCATCGCGCTGCTCGGCGTCGACGCGGGGTTGATGGGCGTGTTCGACAGCAAGTGCCCCAAGCCCGATCTCGACAAGGGGATCGAGGAGGGCACCATCGCCGGTCAGGGTGCGATCGTGAGCAGCAACGGGGATGGCATGTATCCGATGTTCGTCGGGATGCTGCAGGGCAAGGTCGCGAAGATCCGCGTCCACTTCATGGGCGAGGACGCCGAGCTCGATCGCTCGCTGCTGTCGAAGCCGCGCGAGGCGGCCACCCCGTACAGTCCGAAGACGACCTACGTCGCGGGCGACGCGGTCGCGCACCCGAAGTTCGGCACCGGCACCGTCGTGCGCCTCGGCACCGACGGCAAGATCGACGTCCGGTTCGCGGATGGCATCAAGACGCTCGTCCACGCGCGGAAATAGTTCGAGCTGATCTGTTGTGACAAGTACGTTCGCATGATGAGAACGGTGGTCCTGATGGCGCTCGTGGTGGCGTGTCGTCGGCACGCTCGGTGACGACGCCTCGGCGGCACTACACACTGGCAGCGCAAGCTCGGCGATCGCCCCGGCGGCCGGGACGCTGCTGCCGGTGAAGGTGTTCCGCAACAAGCCGGAGGCGGAGACGTGCGTGACCATCTGTTCGGCGCGACCGCGAAGACCTGGGCCGATGCCTGCAAGGCCGCCGGTACCACCGCCGAGGCGCTCGACGCAGCGGTAGCGGCGCGCCGCTAGGGTACGAACGTCGCGTCGAGCGTGAACGCGCCGAGGTCCTGGCCGAGGAAGAAGCTCGAGACGACCACCGTGACCGCTTCACCGGCGGCGAGCGTGCGCTGGATCTCTCCGTCGAGGAACGCGGGGCGGCACACCAGCTCGGGTGCCGCCGCCGGTGATCCACATCCGTCGCGAACCGTCAGGATGGCGAAGCTCGTCTCGTCGGTGAGCTTGAGCGACAGCGTGCCGGCGGACGGCGCCGTGAAGGTGAACATCCGGGCCTCGTGGATCTCCGCACCGTCGTCGGCGGCGCACGTCGCTTCGTAGAGCGTGGGTGCACCGGCGAGCGTGCCGGTGTTCGTGGCGATCGTCGACAGCACCGGTGCCAGCGTGCACAGCGCGGCGTATTCGATCGTGCGGCAGTCGGCACTGCAGCCATCGTTCGCCGTCTCGTTGCTGTCATCGCAGACCTCGCGACCGGCGATGATCCCGTCGCCGCAGTCCTCGGGGACGAACTCCGCGGCGAGCGTGTAGCCGTCCTGCTCGAGGACCGTCATCGCGGAGACCATCACGGAGACCGCGGCGGGGGTCGGATTCGTGATCTGCACGATCAGCTCCTGGTCGGTCGGGAGTCCGAAGTCGGCGCGACACGCGAGCTCGGATCCCGGATCCGTGCACGTGGCGCGGACCGAGACGGCCTGCGAGGTCGGCGAGGTCAGATGGAGACGCAGTCGACCCGCGGCCGGCGGCGTGACGGCGTAGAGGTGCGCGCGGGCGAGGCCCGGCTGACAGGTCGCCTGCAGGCCGTCGACACCGGTGGCGGTCGTGTCGGTCGCCGACGAGCCGATCGCCAGCGTGGTGGCGTGCGTGCAGAGGAAGGCGGTGTCGACGGTCTGGCAGTCCGCGCTGCAACCATCGCCGCCGCTCGTGTTGCCGTCGTCGCAGGTCTCGTCGATCTCGCCTTTCGCACCGTCGCCGCAGACCGGGTTCGGCAAGCAGATGCCGAGGCCCGAGGTGAAGCGGAGCGCGCAGAACTCGCCGGTCGTGCACCCGTCGTTGCCGAGGCATGCCTTCTCGCATCGCAGGGGATCACCCTCGAAGCCGAAGCAGATGCCGCGGAAGGCTTCTCCATCGGAGGCGCAGCCCTGCGCGAGCTCCGCGTCGGCACCGCACGCCGTCCCGAAGGGCACGTCGATGCCTACGCTCGCGGGCTCGCATCGCGAGAACAGGCTGCACACGGTGGACGCGGAGCATCCCGAGTCTGCGGCGAAGAACGAGCATGGGGTCGCACACGTCTCGGAGAGCTCCGAGCACACCGCACCGGTGCTGCACGAGGTGCTGTTGTCCTCGACGAGACAGGCTTCACCCGACCCGCCGGTGCCCGTGGACTTGCAGATGCCGTTGCTCGGATCGAGGCCGCGCTGCGTGCACTCCTGCGTGGCGGGACATTGCGATGCAGGGCCGCGTGGGTCGCAGGCCGTGTAGCAGGCACCCTCGAAGAGATCGCGATACTGGATCACGCAGACCTCGTTCGGTCCGGCGCACGGCGCGTCGAAGTTGCACTCGGGTGGCGTGCACGTGTTGGTCGATGGATCGCAGACCTCGACGAGCGGATTGCCGCAGTCCTCGGCGCTCTCGCACGCGGCACCCGGCGTGGGCGTGGTGTCGAAGCTCGCGCCCGCGATCGAGACGCAGTCACCACCCGGTACGAGCGTGGTCACTCCGGCCTCGCCGACGGTCGCTCGCCGCATCACCACGCGCGACGTGTGCCCGGCGAACTCGATCGCGAGTGGGTCGGTGACCTTGGTGATGGTGATCGTGCCTTCGGTCGCGATGTAGATCGTGCCGACCGTGCCGTCGTCCTTCGCATCGGGCTCGACCCAGACGCAGTGCTGACAGGTCGCGAGATCGGGTGTGGTCGCGAGATCGAACGTGCCGGTTGTCAGCGGCGGAAGCTCCGGAGTCGTCGAGTCCCACAGCTCGACGCGCAGAAAGTCGCGAGCGCTGCCCACCAGGTTTGGCGCCACGCGGAAGCGCACGCCGAGGATCTGATCGATCAGATTGAACTGAAAGTCTTTCTGGCCGAGCGTCAGGATGCGGCACCCGTCCTCGTCGAGGCCGGAGTCGGGCGGCATGCTGTCGGGTGGGCTTGGAGCCGCGCGATTATCACCGCACGCGGCAAGGACCCAGACGGCAAGCGCAGCACGAAGAGTCATCGGTTCCTCCGATACAGCCAGGGAAGCCAACGCACGATAGCCGGCGACTCCGCGACGGCAATCGAGACGGCTCCGAAAACGATCCTGTCGAGGCACGCGCTCTTCGACCACATCCAGGATCCATCGAGGGCCTGGTCACATCGGTGATCGGGCAGGCGATCCTGCCCGGCTGGAAAACTCCGCGAGGGGTGCGATCTTCTTGGGGTCTTGGCCCGATGGGCTCACGATTCTCCCCGGCGGACGATAGTCTCCTGGGAGACGATGGTGCTGCTGGTCGACGACGACGAGGACTTGGTGGAGATGTTCGGTTTGCTGTTCACGCGCCACGGCATTTCCCATCGGCGGGCACACACCCTGGCCGAGGTGAAGGCGCTTGGACCGGACCTGGGCGACGTTACCACCGCGATCCTCGACGTCAACCTGGGCCCCCACCAACCGAGCGGGGTGGACGTGGCGGTATGGTTGCGCGAGCGCTACGCGATGCGGATCGTGTTCATCACGGGGCACGCACCCGAGCATCCACTGGTCCGCGCAGCGTCGGGGGAACACGGGGAGGTGCTCGAGAAGCCGGTCCCGACGAAGCTCCTGCTCGAGATCGCGCGCGGCAACCGATGACCGCGATCAAGCAGACCGAGGCGGCGAGGACCACGTTCCTGGCGGCCGCGATCATCGCGGGGATCAATGTCGCGAGCCTGATCCTCGATCGCCGCGATCACTCGTTCACGGCGCTGATGGTGACCGATGCCGTGCATGCGCTGATCGCCGGCGCAGTCGCGTTCGCCATGACGCGGGTCAACCGGGTGTGGACGGCTCGCGCGTGCGACCTCGCCTTCGTGATCGCGACCGTGCCGTTCCTCGTCGGGATGTGGCTACCGCAGACCCACGACCTCCAGGGCGGCGAGTTCCTCGAACCGATGCTCGCGCATCACTTCTTGCTGCTCGGCATCGCGGTCGTGGCGCCGAGCTGGCGCAGCGGTTCGACGATGATCGTGGTGTTCACCGGCCACGCGATCGCGTTGTGGCAAGCGCTCTCCGACGCCGGGCCTTCACCTTCGCTGGATCGCGAGCCGTGGTTCACCTTGGTGTTCGCGGTGTTCGCGACGATGCTCCTGTTCACGCGCGAGCGCCGTCGCAGGCTCGAGCAACGGCTCGCCAACGCGGAGGCCCGCGCGCTGATGCTCGCCCAGGTGAGCCGCATGCTGCTCGCGCTTCGAGATCGAGCGAATACTCCTCTCCAGACGCTCGAGGTCGCGATCAGCCTGCTCGAGCAGGGCGATGATTCGCGGGTCACCATCTCCATGCTCCGGCGAGCGCTGGATCGGTTGGTCGTCGTGCAACGGACGATCTCGGCGACGCAGGGTCCGGCGGAGGACCTCGTGCCGCAGGAGCTCGAGGTCCTGCTGCACGATCTCCTCGAAGACAGCCCCGCGCTGGAGTCGAGCCTCCGATCCTGACCATGCTCGTGCGCGTGGCCGGGCCCCAGTATCGAGCAGCAGATCGCTGCGGTCCGAGCACTCGACCTCGCGGATCCGACGGCGCTCGCGAAGCTGCGCCCGGCGCCGAAGGGCGCGCGCGGCTAGTTCCCGGCCAAAAGAACGCCGTCGCGTGGCTCGACATCCACGGGCGGTTGTCGGCGCGTCCTTCGACCGTCGTGGCTCGTCGTCTGCGTTGCGTGCGGATGTGCTCGGCGGCCTTGTCGAGGGTCTGATAGGCGTGCTCGTCGGCGCCGTTGCCGATG
>JANNBP010000468.1:0-3665 GCA_031385555.1 Deltaproteobacteria bacterium
GGCCAAGCTCGGTCAGGGCGGTCACCTGACCTGGACCGACAACGCGGCGAACGAAGAAGAATTCATGATCATGCGCAAGGACGGCGCTGCCGCGTATGAAGAGCTCGGACGCGTGCCGTTCGACTCGGTCCAGTATCACGACGAGCCGCTCACGGTCGGGACGAGCTACACGTACATGGTGATGGCGATGAACGCGGCCGGACAAGCGGAGTCGAACGAGATCACGTTCGTTTTTCAGTAGCCGTCCGTCAGTGGTCGTGCTCGTGATCGCCGTGACCATCGTGCGCACCGCCGATGTGTGACGCATCGAACGAGTCACACCACGCCGCGATCAACTTCAGCTCCTCTCCCTGAACCGCTCCCTTCTTGTCGTACGGCATCGTCGGCTTGCTTCCGTCGATGCCGAGTGACGTGCGGATCTGTTTGCCGAGCTCCATCGCGTGGTGCCCGCCGAATGGATACGTGGTCATGTCGAAGTGATCGCGCTTCTTCTGGCCGGTCAGCTTGCCGGCCTTCGAGTGACACTTCGAACAGAACTTGTCGAACACCGGCTTGGCCTTCTCGTAGGCCGCGGTCTCGGCGGCGAGGAGCTCTGCCTTGAGCTTCGCCGGATCGGGCTTCGCTGGCTCATCCGGCTTCGTGTGCTCGTGATCGTGACCATCAGCATCCGGCTTCGACGGGTTCTCGGTCATCGGAATCGGATCCGACTTGATCGGTGTCGTGGGCTTGGCGGAGCTGCCGCTACACGCGGCCATGGTGACGACTAGCGCGAGGATGGTCTTGGTCTTCATGGATTCCTCGAGCTCAGGTCTTGATGCCATCGCGAGCCAGGTCATCGGGTGTTGCCTTCGATGCGACGGTCCCGGGCGGGTTGTCGAACCAGCCTGGATCGGTGTCACCCGTCAGCTTGTTGCGAACTTTCACGATCGTGAACATGCCACCCATGTCGATGTAACCGAACGGCCCGTCGCCGCCGAGCATCGAGATGCTGTTCTTGGGCAGCTTCATCGTCATCATGTCGCCCATGCCGGTCTCGCCCATCGTCATGTAACCGGGCACGACCCGACCGACCCGCGCATCGAGCCCGCGGACATCGGCGCCGATCAGGTTCGGCGCGTCGTGGCCCATCTGGTTCATCACGTGGTGGGTCATATGGCAATGCATGGCCCAGTCTCCTGGCGCGTTGGCGACGAACTCGATCACGCGCGTGGCGCCAACCGGCATCAGGACCGTGGTCTCGGGATACCGCGCACTCTTGGGGACCTGGCCACCATCGGTCTCGGTGACCTCGAACGCGTACCCGTGCAGGTGGATCGGATGATGATCCATCGGGCCGAGGTTACCGAGCCGGATCCGGACCACATCGCCGACCTCGGCCACCAGCGGCTCGGTCGAGGGAAACGCCTTGCTGTTGAACGTGAGCACGTTGAAGTCGCTCATCGCCATCGGATCGGGCCGCCTCTGGCCGATCGGGATCTTCCACTCGTGCGTCATCAGCGAGTAGTCCCGCACGCGGCGAGGATCCCGCTTCTTGGGATGGACGACGATCATACCGACCATGCCAAGCGCGATCTGGACCATCTCGTCGTAGTGGGGGTGGTACATGAACGTTCCCGGCTTCGTCATCGGGAACTCGTACTTGTACGTCTCGCCCACCGGAATCGCCTTCTGGCTCAACCCGGCGACACCATCCATCCCGCTCGGCAAGAACACGCCATGCCAGTGGACGCTCGTTGGCTCTGGCAACTTGTTGGTGACGTAGATCCGGACCTTGTCCCCCTCGACGCACTCGATCAGGGGACCCGGCGTCGAGCCGTTGTAGCCCCACGCCTCGATGTCGAGCCCCTCGGCGATCTGGTGCTTCACCGGTCCCGCGACGAGATGGAAGATCTTGACGCCGTTCTTCTTCTCGAAGGGAAGCGTCCATCCATTCGGCTGGACGACGGGCGTGTAGTTCTCGCCGGCGACGGCGAGACCCTTCGTCAACTTCACCGGCCCGGAAGGCTGCGAGGGTTTCTGGCTGCCGACCGCGCCCCCGTGCCCTGCCGGATGGGGTTGCTGACCATAGGCGAGCTTGGCTCGCGCGATCAGCGCGGCTGCGCCCGCAGCTGCGCCAGATGTCAGAAGCGTTCGGCGATCGATCATCAGTGGTCCCCTCGGCGACGCATCTCGTCGCGCGAATCATCATCCGTTCCAGTTCGTGGCATCGCTCCGTGTGTTAGCGCGCGCGCTTCGGCCGCGCCACGCCAGAACCGGCGGAGCGCATCGATGTATTGCCGGCCGGCGTCGACCACGTCGCGCCGCGCCATCAAGAGCTCGAACGTGGTGGCGTTCATCGCGTTGTACTGCTTGAGAGCTTCCGCGAGCACGATCTGGCGGTTCGGAAGGATCACGTCCATCAGGTGCTTGGCCTCCGCGTAGGTTCCGAGCACCCGCTGGCGGGTGGCGCGTGCGGTGGCCCTGAGCTCGACGGCGGTCGCGATCGCTTCGTTCTGGGCCCGACGCAGCTCCGCGTTCGCACGTGCGCGAGGACCTTGATTCTGACCGAACAGCGGCAGACCGATCGAGATCGCAGGGCCGACGTCCCATGCTCCATCCTTGCGATCGGCGGACACGCCGATCCCGAGCTCGGGAAGCACACTGCGAAAGCGAGCAAGGCCGACGCGAGCAGCAGCGGCCTCGGCCTCCGCACGGACGGCCACGATATCGAGGCTGGCCGCGACCGCGTCACGTTCGAGGGTATCGAGCGCCGGCGGTACACCGGGGATATCGGGCAGCCGACTGCCGACGGTCCACCTCGTCTGATCGCCGGTCAGCCCGAGGATCCGGTTCAGCCCTTCGCGGCGGACCTCGAGATCGATCTGGGCGCGCCCCAGATCGATCCGAGCCTGCTCGCGCTGATCTCGTTCGCGAGCGAGTCCGAGGTCCGTGATGTTGCCTGCCGCGTGCATGCGCTCGGCGATCTCCGCGGACGCCATCGCGGCGTCGAATGAAGTCTGCCGCAGCTCGAGGTCCTGCTGCGCGGCCACGACATCGACGTATGCACCTTCGACACGAGCCACGAGCTCGACCGTTGCCGCGACCGCTCGCGCCCGCGCCGCATCGAGATCCGCACGCGCGATCCCGCGACGCTGAGGGAGCTGGATCAGATCGAGCACGTCCTGGATGAAATCGACCTCGGTCTCGCTCGACTTGTCTCCACGGGTTAGCTTGTATTCGACGTCAACGCGCACCGGCGGCAACACCGTCGCCGATGCGATCTCGCTGGCGGCGATGCCAAGTCGATCGTATTCGGCCTGCAATCGGCGATTCGTCGCGAGCGCGATGCGGATCGCCGCGTCTCGATCGAGGGGCTTGGCGAGCATCTCGGTGATTGCGCCAGGTACGCGACTGTCGGCCGTGTCGCCCCACGCTGCGCTCATGCCGATCCGTCGTGCGATCTCGCGATCGACCGGCCCGAACACCGCCGAGCGGGACGGCACGCAACCCACGATCGCGGCGAGCAACACCAACCGCCGCATCACGGGAGACCTTGTATGGCGGACATGCCCGACATTCCGGGCATCCCGGGCATGCCCTTGTGAGGGTCGGGCTCGGGCGGCTTCTTGGGTTCGGGCGGCTTCTTGGGCTCGGGCGGCTTGGGCTCGGGCGGCTTCTTCACGACC
>JANNBP010000398.1:0-2585 GCA_031385555.1 Deltaproteobacteria bacterium
GACCCACGTCTCCGTCGGAAACGCCCAGCCCGAATCCCCGCCGGCGATCGTGGTCCGGTTCTCGTCGCGTCGACGAGTCAGCAGCTTCACGAGCTCGCCGGACAGCGGGATCGAGAACGCGCTATCGGCTCCGCCCTTTGGATTCGGACGTAGCAGCGAGAACGCCGGTAGCTCCACGTCCTCCCATCGCTCACGCCGAGCGTTCCAAACGCGCGACGACACCGGCTCGTCGGTGAGGTTCGCGTGCTCCCACCGGATCGTCGCGGCGTCCATCTTCCGCAGGCCCGAGAGCATCAACGTCAAGTAGTAGTCGCGACGCACGCCGCTCTCGAGCTTGAGGATTCGCTCGTACAGCTCGGGGAGCTTCACCCACGTCACCGGCTCCTGTCGTCGGTGCTCCTTGTTCCACATCACGGCGATCGTCGGGTTCGCCGGTAGGTCGTGCTCCTTGAGCATCGTGTTCCACGCCGCGCGCACGTAGCGCATCACCCGGTTCGCCAGGTAGAGCCCGCTCGCCTCCGTCAGCTTCTCGTGCAGCTCGCGGCACGCCGTGCGAGTGATCGTCGTGATCGGCGCGTCGAGCCAGTCGATTAGGTGCTTGTTCGTCTCGCGCTCGAACTCCTCGATGCTGCGCGGTGAGCCCTCCGACTTGCGCATCCTCGCGACGTGGAGATCGATGGCGTTCCTCAACGTGGGTCCGGTCGCTGCGCGCGCCGCTCTGGTCTCGACCTTCGTCTCTGGCGCCGCGCCCGATGCCATCTGCCCGAGCAGCTTCCGCGCCTCGATGCGTGCGAGCTGCACCGTCCAGACGTGGCCGTCGGCATCGCGCGGCGCACCGGCCACGCCGATCGTTCGCTTCACCAGCTCGCCGTTGACCCGGCCGCGCACGACGAACGTCTTGCGCCCCGTCCGTCCGACCACAACACCGAGCCCAGTTTGCTCGCTGCACCAGTAGTACGACTGCGGCGTGTCGGTGGGAGCCTTGAGTGCGTCCAAGGCAGCGGCGGTGAGCTTGATCATGGCCATCGTGGGTCTCCGGGATCAACAGGCGTCGTGTCCTACGGTGTCCTAGGACACTAGCACGCCATACCTCGCCACACGACTACACAGTAATCACGGCAACTTGCCATGCGACGGCATATCAGCCAACTCATTGATATGCATCGACACGTCAGACTCTGGATCTGACTATCAAGGTTCGAATCCTTGTCCCCGAACCAAGTCGCTTGACCCTTCGCACCCATGGGGGTAGAAGGTCAGGCCTGTAACCGGCCCCATAGTCTAGCGGTTAGGACGTCGCCCTCTCACGGCGAAAACAAGGGTTCAAGTCCCTTTGGGGTCACTAGAAGCTCTGGAACCTCGCCTGCTCGGGCTGACGGTTCGGTCAGCACCTGACTCGGTCGCGGTGTCGGCGGCTGAGGGTTCGGTCAGCACGGCGTCACGACGTGTTCCGCTCGCTATAGTCGCGCGATGGCGATCGATCACACGGGCATCGGCGTGGCGGACCTCGCACGCTCCGCGGTGTTCTATGACGCTGCGCTCGGTGCGCTGGGGCTTCGCCGCGTCGTCGAGATCGACGGCGGCATCGGCTACGGCACCGAGGAGCCGACGTTCTGGATCGATCGCTTTCATCCGCACGGGACGCGCAACCACACCGCGTTCGTCGCCAGGTCACACGCCGAGGTCGAGGCGTTTCATGCAGCGGCCGTCACCGCGGGTGGGATCGATCATGGTGCGCCCGGTCTTCGTCAGGCGCCCTACCCCGCCGGTTACTACGCCGCGTTCGTGCGCGACCCCGACGGCAACAACCTCGAGGCCGTGTGTCGCGGTGAAACCGCGGCGCCGGTGCTCGAGACCGAGCGCGTCCGGCTGCGGCCGTTTCGCGCGGACGACCGCGACGCGTTGTTCGAGGTGTTCGGCGATCCCGAGGTCGCGCGGTACTGGGCATTTCCTGCGTGGACAGACGTCGCGCAGGCCGCGGCCTACATCGCACCGCGCGCGCCTTCGCCGACGTCGCTACCGTGGGCGACGGCCGATCGCCACACCGATCGGCTGATCGGCACCGTGACGATCTTCAATCTCCAGCGCGAGCAGGGCCGCGCCGAGATCGGGTACACGCTCCGGCGTGATCGCTGGGGACAGGGCCTGGCGCGCGAGGCGGTGTCGCGCGCGCTCGCGTATGGCTTCGACGATCTGAAGCTCCGCCGCTTCGAGGCCGACATCGATCCACGCAACGCTGCCTCGCTCGGGCTGATCGAGCGGCTCGGCTTCACGCGCGAGGGCTACATGCGCGACCGCTGGCTGGTCAACGGCGAGGCGTGCGACAGCGTGGTGCTCGGACTACTCGCGCCCGCGTTCCGCCGGTAACGTTCGCGACGTGGACTACGACATCGTCACCAAGCCCGTGTTCGAGGGGCTGCAGAAGATCGCGATCGCCGACGTCAAGCAGCTCAGCGATCATCCCTGGTTCAATCGCACGCTGTGCGGGGTCAACGGCAGCCTCGTGCGAGTCGGCGTGTTCAAGGGCGAGTTTCACTGGCACGCGCACGCCAAGGAGGATGAATTCTTCCTCGTGCTCGAGGGCG
>JANNBP010000436.1:0-1903 GCA_031385555.1 Deltaproteobacteria bacterium
TCCCCGATGGCCTGATCGTCCAGCGGCCGTTCGCCGTCTACATCGAGACCAAGAGCTTCGACTGGTTCTACGACCAACAGCTCGTCAACCACCTCGACGCGCTCAACTCCGACGGTACCGGAACGAAGGTCCTTGTCGCTCTCGGGAACTTCGAGGTCCAGGACGAGAAGCGCTTCGAGAGGGTCGAGACCATCTGCTCGGAGAAGTACGGCGGGAAGATCTACTTCGCCGCGTTCCTCAAGACCCCGCTCAACGATGTCGAGTACCTCGTCAAGATCTACGAGCTGCAGGGTCGCGGCCAGGTGCTGGTCGCCACGGTCGAGCAGTTCACCGATTCACGCGGCCAGTTCTCGCTGCTCAGCTCGATCGTGCTCGACCGCAAGACCATCGGCGTCAACAAGCAGCTGCTGATGACCGTCGAGGCGAAGGGCAAAGTGCTCGGCTCGGCGCGCTTCAAGATCCTCGGCGAGGGCGAGAAGTACAACGGCAAGGTCAACTTCTCCGAGGAAGACGCGAACGGCAAGCCGAGCAACGACGACGAGTAGTTGTCCGGTTGTCCGCTCTTTGAAGTCGTCCTGATTGTGCACGTTCGCGAACTTGCGGTTCAGGAACCTCTACCCCGGTGGGGGGAAACGACGAGTCGTGCAAGAGGGTGCACGACGGCAGTTGCCGGTTGGTGATGCGATGTCCGGTTATCGGCCGGTGACGTCGACGGGAATCGCGAAGGTAGTCGACGAGCGCGCCGCGGTTTCGGGCGGGAAGATCCGGATCTGGTAGGTCCCGGGCGTCTTGAAGTCGAAGAAGAACGAGAACTGATCGGGGTTGGAGGAGCGCGGGCGAGCGACGCCACCGGTGGCCTTGCCCTCGGGATCCTCGACGATGACGACGAGGTCGTCGGCGGTGATCAAGGCACCGAGCTTGTTGCGCAGCTCGATCCAGATCCGGCGCGGGCCGATCTGAAACGGGTCGGGGACCCACGCGCGGAGGCGGAGCGAGCCATCGTCGCGGAAGATCTCGCGGCGCGAGGTTGGTGTCTCGCGCTCGTCGAATGCCTGCGCGGTGACTTCGGGTCCGGCGACCCAGCGCGCGATCAGCAGCCCACCGATCGACAACGCGAAGGCGAGCACGGCGCCGGACGCCATCCATCGCGCCTTGGGGAGAGGCGCCGGCGGACGCAGTTGTGGTTCGATCGGCAAGCCTTCGAGGGCCGAGCGCGGGATCGGGAGGATCGGACGGAGCGGACGGTCTCGCTTCGTCGACGCGGTCTTCCGCTTCGTGCGCGGTGCTTTCGGCGGGTCGGGGAGGGCATCCTCGATTCGATCGAGCGTCTCGTCGATCAGCTCGATGAGCAGGTCGGCACTCTCGATCCGCTCGGCGGGCTTCTTCGCCATCAGCGCGAGGACCAGGCGATCGATGCTCTCGGGAAGCCCGGCGATCTTCTCGCTCGGGCGCGGCGCCGGCTTGCCGAGGTGCGCGAGCAGGACCTCGAAGCCCGAGCCGTCGAACGGCGTCTCGCCGGTGAGCAGTTCGTAGAGGAGGCAGCCGAGCGCGTAGAGATCCGCGCGCGCATCGACCACCTCGCCGTGCGCCTGCTCGGGAGACATGTAGTGCGGCGTGCCGATCAGGTTGTTCGCGGTCAGCCGCGTCGCGTCGGCGTTGCCAGGCTTCGCGAACGCGATGCCGAAGTCGACGATGGTGATCAGATCGTCGTCGTTGCGATCGCGCCGCCACATGATGTTGCTCGGCTTGAGATCGCGATGGACGACGCCAGCGGCGTGGGTCTCGGACAACGCACTCGCGATCTGGCGAACGATGCCGAGCGTACGCACCGCGGGAAGCGGACCGTGGGCGAGGATGTGATCGAGTGGCTCGCCGGCGACGTACTCCATCGCGAGATAGGGGC
>JANNBP010000459.1:0-4524 GCA_031385555.1 Deltaproteobacteria bacterium
CGATGTCCCCGCCGCCGAGCACGGCGTCGTGTTGCACCCGTCGGGTGAGATCTGGATCGCGCATCCGTGCTGGCGAGTGCCGGCCGGCGACCAGCGCTACTAAATGGGGCATGCTTGCGGCATGAAGTGCCTGCTGCTCGCCTTCACCCTTGCCGCCTGCGGTGGTTCATCCCCACCTCCAGCCAAGCCCGTCGATCCGACCGTCGTCCCCGTGCAGGAGAAGATCCTCGTCCTCGTCGACGATCAAGGCGTCGGCCTCGGTGGCCATGATCCGGTGAGCTACACGAAGGGTGCGCCGGTCGTGGGTGCCGCCGAGCACGCCTCGAGCCACGGCGGCGCCACCTATCGCTTCGGAACCGCCGATGACCAAGCTGCGTTCGACGCGAACAAGGCGAAGTTCGCCCCCCGCTTCGGCGGCTACTGCGCGTTCGCGGCTGCGCAGAACCGGCTGTCGATCGCCGACGCTAACGTCTTCGTGATCCACGATAGCCAGCTACTCGTGTTCACGAACGAGGACTACAAGCAGCGCTTCGAGGCTGATCCGAAAGGCAGCAAGGCGAAGGCCGACGCGAACTGGCCCGGCCTCGTCGCGAAGCACGGCAAGTGAAGCTCTCGCGCTGCGAGCTCGACACGTCGATCACCGCCGACGCGGTAACCGTTCGGCGAGTCTGCGCAAACACAAACGTCGTGACGGAAACGACTTCTGCCGTACCCTAGGGATTGATGGCCACGCTGCTCAGCGAGCACCCAGCGACGCTGCCGATCCATCGGCGCATTCTCTGGTTCGCGTGGCTCGGATGGATCTTCGACTTCTACGATCTCTATCTCCTGTCCGTCCTCGTCACCACCACGCCCCTCGGCGCCGAGCTCGGGTTCGATAGCTCCGCGCAGGCGTGGCTCCTCGGCACCTCGCTCGGCGCCAGCGCGATCGGCGGCTTGCTCTGCGGCTGGCTCGCCGACCGCTACGGGCGCAAGCCGATCCTGATGATGACGATCGTCGTCTACAGCGCCGGGACCTGCGCCTCGGGGCTCGGGTTCGACGCCACCACCCTCGTGATCGCGCGTGCGGTCACGGGCCTCGGCATCGGTGGCGAGTGGGCCGTCGCACATGCACTCGTCGGCGAGACGGTTCCCTCTCATTTGCGTGGACGCTATGGCGGCTATCTCCAGAGCGGTGCACCGGTCGGGCTCGCCCTCGCCACGTTTGTCGGCAACTTCGTCGCGCCGGAGCTCGGCTGGCGGTGGACCTTCATCCTCTCCGCGCTGCCCGCCCTGCTCGTCCTCGCGATGCGGCGCGGCCTCCCCGAATCGGATCTCTGGCAGGCCCGAGGCAACGCACAGGCACCACGCTTCGCCGATCTCGTCGTGCTGATCCGTCCCCAACTCCGTCGCGTCGCGGTGGTCGCGCTCGCGATGACCGTGTGCGCGATGGCCGGCTACTGGATCAAGACGATCCGCCTGCCCGCCTACTTCCAGGACTTCCGAGGCTTCTCGGTCACCGACTCCGCGACGCGACAGTGGGTCGGCCACCTCGGCTCGTTCATCGGCTACGTCTCGTTCGGCTACGTTGCCGATCGCTGGGGGCGTCGCCCCGCGTTCTGCGGCTTCGCTCTCGTCAAGGCGCTCGCGCTCGTCGTCGTCACGCTCGGTTGGTCGGTGTGTTCCGACAACTGGCTGGTACTCTGCGCCGTGTTGTTCGTGATGGGTCTCGGCGAGGGCAACTGGAGCGCGCTCGGGCCGCTCCTCTCCGAGCTGTTTCCGACGAACGTGCGCGCCGGGGCGCTCGGCCTGATCTACAACCTGGCGCGGGGCACACAGCTGTTCGCACCCGTGATGATCGTCGCCGTCGCCGAACACTACTCGCTCGCACACGGCATCGCGATCGGCGCCGCGTTCACCGCCGCGTCGGCACTCCTGGTGTGGGGGCTCCCCGAGACCCGCGGCAAGGTGCTGGCCACGTGAGGGCGCTCCTGGGCCTCCTCGCGGCGTGCGGCCGGCTCGGCTCGAACGTGGTGTCGCCGACACCACGATCGACACGATCGACCCGATCGACCCGATCGACCCGATCGACCCGATCGACCCGATCGACCCGATTACCCGATCGACCCGATTGACCCGATCGACCCGATCGACCCGATCGACCCGATCGACCCGAACGACCCGATCGACCCGATCGACCCGATCGACCCGCACCACTGCCCGTCCGGCGAACGCGCAATGAAGCCGATCGACACGATCGACACGATCGACACGATCGACACGATCGACACGATCGACACGACGCCGCCCGACCCACCCATGTTCTGAGCCCGCCCGGTTCACACGAGGACGCACACAGCCTGTTCGTGATCGGGGAGTTCGAAGAAGGCGCGGGCAATCTGGAAGCTACCCACGGCGCGAGGGCCGCGCAAATGAAGCCGTTAGCGCGATGCCCGACTTGTCGGACGCGGCCATCTTCATCTACTCGCTCTCGATGGACAAGGCGAGCGCGCTCCTCGATCAGTGAGTCAGCGAGTAGACGCCGACGGGACGCGGCGGTTCGCCGAGCATCCACTTGTCGAACGTGAGCCGCCAGCCGGCGAGGCTGTCGAAGAAGAGGAGGCTGGCCGGGCGAGCGGGATCCGCGATCACGACCACGCCGCCCGGTGCCAGGTTACGCTCGAAGATCGCGAGCAGTGCGGGGTGGAGCTCCTTCGCGTAGAGGATGTCGGAGCCGACGATCAGATCGAACTGCTCGGTCTCCGTCCACTCCGTCCAGTCGGCGACGCGCTGCTCGAGCTCCACGCGATTGCGCTCCGCATTCAACTTGCTGACATGGAGCGCGACCTTCTGCCGATCGGTCTGCACCACGCGCGCACCCAGCGAGGCCGCGACGATGCCAGGCAAGCCCGTCCCCGCACCGAGCTCGAGGAGACGCTTGCCGCGAAGTGCGCGCGCCGCGAGATCGTGTGCGAGCGCGATCGCCGACGGCCACAGGGCGAGCCCGTACGGCCGCTTGGTCTGGCTGAGGCTCTGCAGGAAGTCGACCTCGTCCTCGACGCTGATCAACGCGCCGGTGTGCAGGATCGACCACGCGCGATCCGCGATGGACAACTCCACCTCCTCGAGCGGGAGATCGCCGACCGAGGTGGACAGCACCGTCACGGGCTACTCACGACCATCACCCAGTGAACGATCGCGGTGGCACCGACGACGCGCAGCCCGAGCCGTGGCGCGGACTCCGCGAACTCGACCTCCGCCGCGAGCTCGAGGACCGGGGTCGTCGCGCGACACGCGTACGTGGCGTTGTTGCGCCGCAACTTCAGATCGAGCTCGCGGCCGACCTCGAAGGGATGCGGGGCAGTGTCGACCACCAGCTTGGTCTCGAGGTTGAAGATCCGCAGCTGCTGTTGATCGCCGCCCGCGAGCGCCGACAGCTGACACGCGACGCCCTGGTCGGTCATCGGCGCGTACTGCTCGACGATGCTGATCGCTCCGAGGTTCGGCGCGGCCGCGTTCAGCGTGATCAGCTGCGCCTGCGCACGGACCTCGACTCGCGACGTCGCCGGGGAAGGCAGCGTCGCGAGCGCGGTCGCCATGTCGGTCGCCATGTCGTTCGCCATCGCGAACCCCTCGCCCGCGAGCGCCATGAAGTTCGCGTTGGTGATCCAGCCGGCCACCGGCGCGGAGAACCCGTTGAACGAGACGAGCACGTCGCCCGGAGTGCCGGGGTTCGGATCGCACGCGTCGCCGACGCCGTCCTGATCCGTGTCCTCATCTCCTGCGAACGGCGGGCACGGATCACAGACGTCGCCCTTGCCGTCGACGTCCTCGTCGGCCTGTTCGAGGTTCGGATCGTCGGGACAGTTATCGAGCCGGTCGACGATGCCGTCCCCGTCGCGATCGCCGACCAGCGGAGGGTTGCCACCTGCGTCTTCCTCGCAGGTCTCGAGGCCGGGCGGCCGTTGCACGCAGACCAGGCCGTCGGGACAGCGCGGCGCTTCGTCGGCGCACGGCAGACCTGTCGCCGGCGCGGGCGCGAAGCACCCGACGAGCGGCAACACGATCACGATCCGCAACATGCGGGCATCCTACCGCTATGTCGCGCGCTTCTTCTCGCGCAGCATGAACAGATACAGGCTCTCCACCTTCTCGCGGGCCCACGGTGTTCGCCGCAAGAACGTGAGGCTCGAGGCCACGCTCGGGTTGTCCTGAAAACACCGGATCCGAACTTGCTCGCCCAGCTCCGGCCAGCCGAAGAACTCGACGAGCTCGGTGACGATCCGCTCGAGCGTCACGCCATGGAGCGGGTTGCGAGGCTGGTCGTCACTCACGCGCGCGACTCTACTAGAGAGCGTAGCGGACGGGGCAAGCGCGCGATTGGCGAATCTGGTCGGCGCTGACGCCGGTCTGCTTCGCGTAGCCGAAGCAGCCGACACCGAAGCACCCGACACCGAAGACCCGACACCGAAGACCCGACACCGAAGCCGACACCGAAGCCGACACCGAAGCCGACACCGAAGCCGACACCGAAGCCGACACCGA
>JANNBP010000486.1:0-5559 GCA_031385555.1 Deltaproteobacteria bacterium
GTTCATCTGCCCACCAACCACGGATGGACGGATCCTTCTGCTGGGCTACTAGCCGCAGAATACCGATCGCCTTCAAGTAATGGGCAAGTGGGTCAGGCGCACAGCCGAGGAGATGATGAACATGCAGTGTCATCGCGATCCCGCATCATCTGTCGTCGCGAGCCCACCAGAGCTGTTCGTGAGCAACGGGTCGGCTGTCAGGAGCTGCGACGCACGCCGATCGGCCGCGATGAGGAGTGATTCGAGCCACGCCAGCGCGCTTGGGCCGAAACGACCAACGAGGCCCAACGTACGTTCGCGCCAACTCCGCCCCGTCAGCGGCGACAATCCGAGCATCGCGGGTTCTAGCGAGAGGCGCAACGATGGCAACAAGCCCCCCGCCCCGTCGAGAAGTACCGCTGGGAGTACATCCCCCTCGCGCACACCACGAATCGGCAACCCGTTACCGTCGCCCGGATCTCGGTAGTCCTGATCCTTCGGCGCCGCATGCAAGGCAAGACGCACCTTGCCGTGGTGAGAGGCGACGAGGTACGCGAGCAAGTCGAACTCGTAGGCCGAACAATCGAGCACCGCTTGCTCGGAAAGCGTTGGAGAGGATTCGATCGGCTCGCCCAAAGTGAGTCCGAGCAAATCGACCCACGGTCCCAGCAGTGCGGGATGTCGTGGTTTGTGAAGTTGCAGAACGGCGAAGAGCGCCAACGCACTCGCCAGTTCGTGCCGTAGTCCAGGCCGTAGATCTCTGTCGTCGCGCGTTCGGTACGTCTTCGGCGGGCGTGGCCATGCCTCCTTGGGAGCCTTGGCGAGATCCTGACGGCGAGGCCGATCGGAAAGTCGAATACCTCCTTGAAAGGCTGGGTGTGCTTTGCCGAGGTCATACCACCTCGCCGCGAGTGCAAGCACCTTGCGCAGGTCCTTGGGCAGCCCGACCGTCTGCGCGATCGTTTCGACACTGTCGACAACTTCGCCGGCATGACAGGCGATCGTTTTCCACGCGAATGCACTCACGTCATCGGCGTCTGGGCTTTCATCTGCTTGAAGTTGTGCCTCGGTTTCGAACGGGATCGGTTTGGCCGGCGCAAGTGGAACGGGCGTGCTCGAGGCAGGGTCAAAGCCACGATCGAGACGATATCCGCCGACGTCGGCTGCGACGCACACCACACGACCCGGCATGAGATGGGCGCGCTCGGCCACGACCCATTCGCCGTCCAGCCAATCCCAGACCCATGCTCGCACTTGAGAGCGCAACCTCGGCTTGCGGTTCGTCGAGGTCTCTTCTCCGCACAGCCAATCTCGCGCCCGCAAGAACGGCACTGGGCACAACTCGGCACGACCAGGTCTGCGACGTCGCGATGGCGAGTTTCGCGGTCTACCCCTCACGTCGGCTGGCAGATCGATCCAGAATACTTGCAAGTCCCGCTCGTCGCCGCTGCGGATGAATCGACTAATGTCGAGGTCGGCTCCGGTCAGGTCCAGTGTCGTGTCGAATAACTCGTCGAACTCGCGCCGCAACAACAGGTGCCGTGGTGCGTAGGGATACAGGTCTTGCCGAGCCGTCAACCCGAGCCCTTCCTCGAAGGCCTCGAGACTCGCTGTTCCGATATCTCTTCTCGAGCGAATACTTTCGGTCGCCGCCCACGCCGCTTCGAGTTCTCCAACTGCGTATGGCGGCGCGGTCTTCTCGTCGCGTCCACGATCAACGACGACAATATGCCCGGTGCCGCCATACCGAGCGCAACGCCCCACACGTTGCACGATGCTCGGCCACGGTGCGAGGTCGGTCACAACGCAACCCGCAGAGATGTCTACGCCAGCTTCGACTACCTGCGTGGCGACGATGATCCGATCGACTCCTGCTCCGCAGGCGCTGCGACTTAGGAACCGCTCGCGCCATACCTCGCGCTCTGACGGACGGAAGCGGCTGTGCACGAGCTCCAGATCAGCGATGCGGCCCAGCGTACGCAACGCATCGAATGTGCTGCATGCCCGATCAACCGTGTTGCAGACGACCAACGTGATCCGGCCGTACTCGCCGTCGACGATCTTCGTGTGCTCGTCGAGGATGCGCTCGGCGAACACCTTCGTATCTCGAGCGGCGATGGTCTCGGTTGCGATTGTCTTGCGGATCGAGCCGAGGCCTGATTCACGCTCGCTTGCCGCTACGACGACCTGGTCACGGCACCAGTCCGCATAGCTATTCGCGGTGTCAACACTCCGTAGCCACGCAGGTTGGAGTGTGGCGCTCATCCACCACGTATGGCGTGGCCGCAACCCTTTGGCGGCATCATCGTCGTGGAAAGCCTGAAGCTGGGCGCTCGTCGCGAGACCGACATCCATGAGTTGGACTTCATCCATCACCCAGAGCGCGTCCTGTCCAAGGAGTCCAAACTCCACTGGCCACCGGGCACGCCCAGATGCGTACCCTCGATTCAGGGACCGGGATAACAACATGTCTTGGGTGCCGATCAGCACGGCGCTCTCCTCCGGAAACAGATGCCAATCACCGCGGGGATCGGCGCCTCCCATCAGGAGGTGCACGCCGACTTTCTTCGTGTGGCTGGACGACTTCGACGGATCCCAAAGAAGTCCAACGCGTTCGAGACCCTCACGAACAACCGCCTCGGTCTGTTCGGCGAGCACGCGCATCGGCAAGCACCAGACAAGCCGCCGCGGCCAGGCGTCGTTCGAGTTGTGAAGCCGATGCCAGCTCCACGCTGCGAGAACGCCCAGTGTCTTGCCCATCCCCGTAGGGATTCGAATCAACTGGCTTCGTGGAGCCTGCGTTGTCGCGAGGGATACCTGCCATGAATGAGGATGAATAGACGATCCGGCGAGCTCTGCGAACCACTCGTCGAAACTACTCTCGCTCACGCCACCACCATCAAAACACCCTACGCGTGGAGCCGTGCTCACGCCAAGACCCTGTCATCGTCTTTTGACACCGACCGGCAAGACTTTGAGTTCGCGATTGTCGAACCAAACCCTCCCGCGCCTCCCGCGCTGGACGTGCTGGAAAGCCACCGGGCGGGTGCCCGGTATGTTGATCGTCAACGCTGCTGGTAGGCTGGAGCGGTGACGATTTCATGGAGCTCGCGGCAGCAACAGCGCGTCGGGAACCTCCTCGATCGGTACCCGGTTGCATCTGCTCGTTGTGAAGCACTTGCCCGCAGCCTTCTTGTGGTCGCGAGGGAGCGAGACGTACACGCGAAGATGTGGCGGCTCGTGCCCTCAGAAGGACGTTACGTCGTCCCGAAGGTGAAGCTCGCACGCCCTTGGTACTTCCACGTGACCACCGAGGTTGAGGCACATGCGGTCGACGCGTTGACTGGTGCCGACGGTACGGCCGTCGAGAATTATCTGGAACGTCACTGGACCGAGGTCGATGCTATCGTCTGGCGAGAGGAACGATGAGTCCCGGTGAGTTGCGCATCCTCGAGTTCATCGAGACCCGGTTGGACAGCTTGGTTCATCGACCGTCGCTGTGGGGCTCGCTCCATTCGGTCGAGGATCAGGTGTTGCAACTGCTCGAGTTACGCCGAGTGCTTGTGGACCCGCGCCTTGGCGCGCGAGACACCGGACGCCTGATGCAAGACTACGTCGCATTCATCGCGACGCTTTTTCCAGAGCCTACGCCGGAGCCTCTAGCCGCTCAGCTGGAAGCACTGGGACGTACGGATGAATTCTCTCCGCTGCTCGCAGGCTTCGTCTCGGATGAGCTTGTAGCTCACGTCGCCGGAGCCAGTGAACCCACCGCGCTCGAATTGCCGACTCGGCTGGAGATCGCGGAGCGCGTGTTCGAACAGGTTCGAGCGCAGGTGACGAACCAGCTGCGCCGTGACTCGCGGAGCGCTCAAGCGATCCCTTTCCCGACGAACACAGGACCACGATGACCAAGGGGGAATTCCAGGTCGATTTCCTTCGATCGGTCGCCGCGAATCAAGGCCGGATTGAAAGCGCTCGTTTCTCGCTGCAACGCGGTCCGCTTCGATTTCCCGAGCCGCTGTACTCGTTGACGTTGGAGCAGCACGGAACTCGCTCGCTGCAGCAACTCGCGTGGACGCCCGAGCTGGAAACCTACTTGCTGTTCGATCTTCGCCGCAAGGTTGACCGCTTCGAGGAAGAAGCCGAGCGCTTCGCGGCGATTCTGCTCAACAACTTCGAGACGGCGGCTGCGAGCTACGGGAAAGACTTCGCGCGAGCTGTGCTGCTCACGATCTTGCGAGACCGATCTGAGTACGCGCTGGATTCGACCCTGACTAAGCTCGGTGTTGCGAGACCGAGTCAGACCAACAGGCACTACGCGGACTGCGTTGCGTTCTTGAAGCACTCGATCGATGGTCTCGACAACACGGCCAGCAGCCACCTCGGCTACTCACGGGAACAGGCGTTGTCACTGCTCCGTGCTGCGCTCGAGATCCTTCTGGATGAAACGTTCCACATCTCGGGGGCTGCCGAGCTGTTTCCTACGGGCTGATCCGACGCGAACCCACGCGCGCGTGAGAGAGCTTGAAGCGTCCGTCGGCGTACGTCGAGCCAATCGTCGAGGTCCCGGGGAAACCGAGCAATGCTCAGCTACTTGCGCGTCGACGAGCGCTTGTCGCGAAGTGGCTGGAGACCGGCGGCGACGAGCGCTACACCCAACGTCTTGAAGCGACGTGTGATCCCGAGGATCAGGCGCGCATCCTTTTCGATCGCGCTCTTCCCGAGACTCTTGCGCGCGCGGTGGCGGGCCAGCAGCGCCGCGACTACTTCCTCGGCCGAGTAGGCGTCGTGCATGACACGTCTGGGCCAGGTGGTTAGCCCCATCGCTTCCACCCCTGCCTCGAGCGACCCGTAGCGACGCCAGAGTGCTTGGCCGGCGGGATGCTTGAAGAGCTCGCCGAGGTTCATCGTCGGTTGTTCTCGCGCGAGGGCGTGCATGCGCTCGAACAGCTGCTCGTCGGTGTACGGTTTTCGGCGCAGCCGGATCTCCTCGGGATCGAGACCGGCTGCGAACAGCGCATTGTCCCAGCTGCCGAGGTAGCGCACTGCCGCGTGGACGAGCTTCGAGGGAGCCTTGCTGTACGCGAGCGGCTCACTGGCTCCGTGGAGCTCGGTGATCTCTTCGAGCACGCGGTCCTCGTCCCAGGCTTCTGCGGCGAAGGTCGCTCGTGGGGGATGCGGCACGCATGCCAGCACGCGTGCTCGCACGATGCCGCCGAGGTAGGTGCGGATCGCGCCGACCAGGTCCTCTCGTCCGGCGAGCTCGAGGTCCCGGCATCGGATCGTCAAACCTATGTCGTACAAGCGGCGAATCTCGGCCGTCACATCGCTCGGCGTCCAGTCACGAGCCTGCGGCGGATCGGGCAGCTTGGCGGCTCGGCGCGCGCGATGGATCCCGCCGAAGTGATGCAGCAGGGCGTTGTAGAGGGCGAAGGGAAGCCGGTTGCTCGGCAGCGGCGAGCCCGCTGCCCGCGTGAGCTTCGTCAGCTCGGCGAGCACCACCCGCTTGCTCGGGATCGGGATCGAGACCGGGACGACCGCTACCTGCACGGTGGTGACCGACGAACGGTCCACGGCACG
>JANNBP010000510.1:0-5780 GCA_031385555.1 Deltaproteobacteria bacterium
CGACAACATGGCCGGCGACAAGATGGCCGGCGACAAGATGGCCGGCGACAAGATGGCCGGCGACAAGATGGCCGGCGACAAGATGACCGGCGACAAGATGACCGGTGGCTCGATGACCGGTGGCTCGATGGCCGGCGACAAGAAGTAACTCAATCGACGACGACGTAGCTGCGTGCCTCGTCGTTGAGGAACCGGATCGTCGTCGCGTTGTAAAACACGGCGCTCCACGCCTCGTCCGAGATCGTTCCAAGCATCGAGGCCGCGTCGGTGTCGAGGGCCTCGTCATGCTCCTCGAGCTCGACCGGGTCGGGATCCGACGACATGATCCGGCAGCAACACGAGGAGTTGCCCGAGGCGCGAACGTCTCGGCCGAGCGTGACCTCGACGTAGTCGTACCCGTTGTGCTCATGCAACGAGCGAAGCGCCAGCACCGCGAGCTGGGCGCGCAGCGCATCGAGTCGCGTTGGCCCTGGCGAGGCCAGAAACGCGCGGGCCTCGACCTCGAATCCCGCACGTATGATCGGGTCGCGGTCAGTCATCGTAGTCGCGGAACGGCTCGTCGGGATCGTGCCTCTCCATCGGCGGATCCCAGCGGCGCGCGGTGATCCGCAGATCATCGCCGAGCTTCGCCACCTCGTCGTCGAGCGTGAACTTGTAGGCGCTCTGCAGCGAGGCGAGGCCCTTGCCGCCGACCCAGCTCTTCGCGGGGCCGCCGATCACCTTCGGCGCGAGGTAGATCACCAGCTCGTCGGCGAACCGCGCGCGCAGGAAGTACTCGTGGATCTCCCCACCGCCTTCGACGAGCACGCTGGTGAAGCCGGCCTTGCCGAGCTGCTTGGTCAGCGGCCACAGGTCGACGCGGCCGTTGCGATGCGTCGGCAGCCGCCAGATCTCCGCCCCCTTCGCGATCAGCGGCTTCTCGAGCCTTGCCGGCGCGTTCTCGCCGCACACGATGATCGTGCGGGGACCACGGCGCTTCGGCAGCAGGTGCGCGGTGGGCGGCGTGCGCAGCTTGCTGTCGATCACGATGCGCACCGGATCGCGCGCACCCGGCAGGCGCGCCGATAACCAGGGATCATCCGCGAGCACCGTGCCGATGCCGCACAGCACCGCATCGTGCTCGTCGCGCAAGGCCATCACGTCCAGGCGTGCGCGCTCCCCCGTGATCCACTTCGACTGTCCGGTCACCGTACAGATCTTGCCGTCGAGCGTGATCGCCGCCTTGAGCGTGAACGCCGGGCGACCGAATTTCGCGAGCGTCAGCCAGCCGAGGTTTCCCCGCTCGCAGTCCTCGCGCAGCACACCGGTGGTGACCGCGACGCCGGCGCGACGCAGCAGCGCGAGCCCCCCGCCGTGACCGGGAATCGGATCGGCCATGCCGATCACGACGCGAGCCACCCCGGACGCACGCACCGCGGGTGCACACGGCGGCGTGCGACCCTGGTGGTTGCACGGTTCGAGGTTGACGTAGAGCGTGGCGCCCTTCGCCTTGCCGTCGAGCTTGTCGAGCGCGACGATCTCCGCGTGGCGCTTGCCAACGGCAACGTGCGCGCCTTCGGCGATGACGCTGCCCTTGCGATCGACGATCACACAGCCGACGAGCGGATTCGGCGCCGTGCGCCCGCGATAGCGCTCGGCGAGGTCGAGGCAGCGCGTCATGTGCTGCCGATCGATCGCCGCCTGCTCGGGCGAGACCCTCACGACTTGATCGGTGCCGAATCGTCGATCCGCATCGTCTCGAGCTCTTTCTCGAAGTGCTCGAGATCCCGGAAGTCGCGATAGATCGAGGCGAACCGCACGTAGGCTACGCCGTCGAGGGCGCGCAACTTGGTCAGCACGCGCTCGCCGATCGCGCGCGACCCGATCTCGCTGAGGCCAAGCTCGCCGACCTCGCGCTCGATCTCCAGCGCGAGGGACGAGACCTGATCGCGGGAGACAGGCCGCTTCGCGACCGCGTTCTGCACGCCGTGCTCGATCTTGGTGCGATCGAACGGCTCGCGCCGACCATCGCGCTTGAGCACCATCGGCATCGATTCCTCGATGCGCTCGTACGTGGTGTACCGCCGGATGCAGCCCTCGCACTCGCGACGGCGCCGGATCTCGGACCCGTCCTTCGAGACGCGCGTCTCGATGACCTTGTCCTCGAACACTGCGCAGAACGGACAGCGCACTCAGTCGCCTTTGTAGCGCGCCAGTACGAGCGCCGCGTTGGTGCCGCCGAAGCCGAAGCTGTTCGACATCACCGCGTCGCAGCGAACCTCGCGCGCCTGATTTGGCACGTAGTCGAGGTCACAATCGGGATCGGGCGTCACGTAGTTCGTGGTCGGTGGCAGCACCCCGCGAGCGATCGCGAGGGCCGAGATGCCGGCCTCGATGCCACCGGCGGCACCGAGCGTGTGCCCCGTCATCGACTTGGTCGACGACATCGCGAGCTTGTACGCGTGATCGCCGAACACCTTCTTGACGGCGATCGTCTCGTTCCGATCGTTGAGGTCGGTCGAGGTGCCGTGCGCGTTGATGTACTGGATCGCCGACGGCGGCAACTTCGCGTCGTCGAGCGCGATCCGGAAGCACGCCTGCGCACCCTTGTGCTCGGGGGCCGGTGCCGCGACGTGGTGCGCATCGCTGTTCGAGCCGTAGCCGACGAGCTCCGCGTAGATCCGCGCGCCGCGCTTCTTGGCCAGCTCGAGCTCCTCGAGGACCAAGATGCCTGCGCCTTCGCCGATCACGAAGCCGTCGCGATCTTTCTCGAACGGGCGACTCGCATGCTGCGGGTCGTCGTTGCGTGTGGACATCGCGCGCATCGAGTTGAAGCCGCCGACCCCGAGGATCGAGATCGTGGCTTCGGCGCCACCGCAGATCATGCCGTCGGCATAGCCGTGGCGGATCGCGCGGAACGCTTCACCGATCGAGTGCGCGCCCGTCGCACAGGCGGACACGTGCGAGAGGTTCGGACCCGTCGCACCAGTTCGGATCGACGTCATGCCCGGCAGCTCGTTGATGATGATGTCGGTGACGAAGTACGGCGAGAACCCGTGGCGCGGGCCCTTCTCCGCTTGCGCGGTGTACGTCGACTCGATCGTCTTGACGCCACCGAGCCCCGCACCGATGTACGAGCCCCAGCGATGCTCTTGGCCCTCGGGGACCTTGGTCCCGAGGCCGGCATCCTCGACGGCCATCAGCGCGGCGGCGACGCCGAACTGGAGGAACCGATCGACGTGCTTGAGCTCGCGCTTGTCGAACCACTTCGAGCCGTCCCAGTCCTTCACCTCACAAGCGAACTTGGTGGCGAAGTTGGTGACGTCGAACTGCGTGGTCGGCCCAGCGCCGTTCTTGCCCGCGAGGAGTGCGGACCACGTGGTCTCCAGATCGTTGCCGATCGGCGTGACGAGACCAATGCCAGTAATGGCAACACGGCGCTGCATACAGAGCTCCTTACCTCGTAAAAACTACCGAGGCGAACGACCTGACATTCACTTGGCGTGGGTCTTGATGTAGTTCGTCGCGTCCTTGACGGTCTTGATCTGCTCGGTGTCTTCCTCCGGGATCGTGATCTTGAACTCCTGCTCGAAGGCGAGCACGAGCTCCACGACCGCGAGTGAATCCGCCTTCAGGTCGTCGATGAACGACGCCTCGGGGCGCAGCTGCTCGGCGGACACTTCGAGCTGATTGCAGATGATCTCTTTGACCTTGGCTTCGATCTCGTCAGGCGACATGGGTCTTCTTCTTCCTTGGCCCCCAGAGGGAGCGCGCTTTCATAGTCCAGAACCGGAGTTACATCAACAGGCCGCCGTTGACTCGGATCACCTGACCGGTGATGTACGAGGCTTCGGGCCCGGCCAAGAACGCCACGGCATCGCCGATATCCTCGGCCTTACCGATCTTGTTGAGGGGGATGCTCTCGAGGAGCTTGGCCTTCGCCGCCTCGGGGAGGTGCTCCTGGGTCATCACCGTATCGATGAAGCCCGGGGCGATCGCGTTGACGGTCACGCCGCGAGACGCGAGCTCCTTCGCGGTCGACATGGTCAGACCCAAGATCCCGGCCTTCGAAGCGGCATAGGCCGCCTGCCCGCCGTTGCCGGATTCTCCGACGACGGACGAGATGTTGATGATGCGGCCGTGCTCCTTCGCCTTGAGCAGGTAGGTCGCCGCGGCGCGCGTGGTGAAGAACGCGCCGTTGAGGTTGATCTGCAACGTCTTGATCCACTGCTCGTCGGTGAACCGCATCAGCATGCCGTTGATCGCGATGCCGGCGTTGTTGACGAGGATGTCGAGCTGCTTGTGCTCGGCGCCGATCGCCTTGATCGCCTCGGTCACCGAGGTGCTGTTCGAGACGTCGAAGCCCGAGATCGCACCCTGTCCGCCGACGGCGTCGATTTCGGCGGCCACGGCCTTCGCGTCGGCCTCGCGGGTCGAACCAGCATCCGGGAGATCAGGGAGATAGTTGACGATCACCTTCGCGCCGCGCTTGCCGAGCGAGATCGCGATCGCCTTGCCGATGCCCTGCGAGGCGCCGGTGACCAGCGCGACGCGTCCCTGAAGTGCTTTGTCTTGGATCGCCATGATGTCTGATCTCCTCAGGCGCTCGCAGCTGCGCTGCTCGCCGTAAACGCGTCGACTTCGTGGGGCTCGCCGATCGTGGTGACGTCGATGGTCTCCGCGATCCGCTTGATCAGGCCCTTGAGCACGGCGCCGGAGCCGAGCTCGTACGCGCGGGTCACGCCGAGCTTCGCGATCGCCTGGATCGACTCTTCCCAGCGCACCGACGCGGTGACCTGCTGGATCAGGAGCTCCTTGATCTTCGACGCGTCGCGGTTCGCTTCGGCGGTGACGTTCGCGACGACGGGGACGCTCGGCGCCGCGATCTGGATGTCGGCGAGTGCAGCCGCGAGCCGCTCGGCGGCGGGCTTCATCAGCGAGCAATGGAAAGGGGCGCTGACCTGGAGCTTGATGGCCCGCTTCGCACCGGCCGCCTTGCACGCGGGGATCGCGCGATCGATCGCGGCGGTGTGACCGCTGATCACGATCTGCCCACCGCCGTTGAGGTTCGCGGGCTCGACGGGCTCGCCGGGCTGCGAGCACTCGGCGCAGACGGCGCGCGCCCTCTCGAGATCGAGGCCCATCAACGCGGCCATCGCGCCCTGCCCGACCGGCACGGCTTCCTGCATATAGGTGCCGCGGAGATGCGTCAGCTTGACGGCGTCGCGCAACGACAGCGAGCCGGCGGCGACGAGGGCGCTCCACTCGCCGAGCGAGTGCCCGGCGACGACGTCGAAGGTCAGGCCCTTCTCCAGGAGACAGCGGAACACGGCGATCGACGTGGTCAGGATCGCGGGTTGGGTGTGCTGGGTCAGGGTCAGGGCGTCCTCGGGACCGTCGAAGCACAGCTTCGAGATCGCGAACCCGAGGGCGTCATCCGCCTCCTCGTAGGTCCGCTTCGCCACCTCGAACTTGTGAGCGAGGTCGCGACCCATGCCCACGCGTTGCGAGCCCTGGCCGGGAAACAGCAGCGCCGTCTTCATGACGCCGGCTTCTTCGCACGCCCCGGTCGACGAGGGAAGTTGTGGTTACCCGAATCGCCCTCAGCGAGCTACATCGCAGCAGCCGCACTCGCCGGTATCTCCGAGCTGTTTCGCGGTCGTGGCCGTCACCGACCAGGTGCCGCTGCGAACCCGGATCACGGCCTCGTTGCGCTGGACCTGGCAGGCGCCGCGGCAAGCGTGTTCGCTGCACTGAAACACCAGGTCGCCAACGCCGGATGTCAGCACGCACTCTGCCGG
>JANNBP010000002.1:0-2113 GCA_031385555.1 Deltaproteobacteria bacterium
CGCAGCGGCGCACGCGTGCGCTCGAGGTCGTGCACGAGCTTGTCCTTCACGCTGCCGCGAATGCGGAGGTCGCCGATCGTCCGACTCGCGGCGCGCGGACGCACCGTCGGAGCGAGCTCCGAGACCGGCGAGCCACCGCGCAACAGCTTGAGGACCACCTTGTCCACGCCCAGGGGCAGGAACGGCCGCCCCACGCCCACCCCGACGCGGACGAGGCCCCAGCGCACGAGGGGTGCATCGGGATCGAGTGCGGCCGCGACGTCGTATGGCGTGGCGCGCTCCGCGAGGATCGTGACCACGAGCTGCTCGTCGACCAGCGCGCGGCCCTCGTCGTTCGCGAGCACGCCGTAGAGGCGCGCGAGCTCGCCCCACACCGCGGGGGCGGCGACGACGAGCAGGATGTCGCGCGCGATCCGCGACAGGCCGAGCTCGTCCACCATCATGGCGAGCGGCGACAACCGTGGCGCGATCGAGGCCTCGGCGGCGTCGGCATCGGCGATCGCCACCTCCGTCCGCCGTGCGTGCTCCGCGACATCCTCGGTGGCGAGCCCGCGCAGCGTGCCGACCACACCTTCGACCTCGCTGCGGAACGGCAGCGCCGAGGCGTTCGGGAACGCGATGCGGCCTTCATCCCAGCCACGCGCGATCGCGAGGGCGACCGTCGACAACACGAGCTCGCGTTGCGCGGCGAGGACGTGCCGCGTCTGCTCGAGCGTCGGCGGTTCGTAGCGCGGGCGGGCGACGAGCGCCTCGATCGCGCCGAGTGTCGCCGTGCCGGCGAACGGATCCACCGGAGCCTGCTCGACGGCGGCCTCGGCAGGCGCAGCCTCGGGCAGCTCTTGATCGACGTGCAGGCTCGCCTCGACCGCGGGTTCCGGCACCGCGCCGAGCCTGGTCGCCGCGATCAGATCCTTGACCTGAACCTGCTGGACGTCGCCGAACGGATCGCGGATGCGCAGGGCGATCTGCTGCCCCGACTCGTCGATCGCGAGCTCGCCGATGTCGTTGTCGACCTCGTGATCGACGGTGATCCGGCCGAACCGCAGGTCGACGATCACCAACCGCCGCTGCTCGGTCAGCACCAGCGCCACGCCGCGTCGCGAGGCGAACCGTACGGGCGAGATCGAGTTGAGGTTGATCCGGTGAAGCACCGAGCCATCGCGGAGGCCGATCACGTTGATCGCCTGCGACCCGACGCGCTGCACCACGAGGGCCGCCGACCGACCATCGCCGAGGACCGCACCGTCGATGATCCGATCCGTCCGGTTCTGCGCCACGCTCCACCGCGTGGTCGAGCCCTCGCGCAACGACAGGGCATGGCGCTGGCACTGCAGGACGCGGGTCGCCGTCACCGGCAACACGATGTCGATATCCGTCGGCAGCTCGCGCACCACGATGTCGCGACCGTGTCGCGCGATCGTCTGCGGCGGCGATCCGAACCACGCCGCGGCGGGTGCGCCGGTCGCGCGGATCAGCCGGGCATCACCCTGTGGCGGTGACACGGGCACCGGCGTCTCGATCTCCTGCCCGGTCTTGAGCACGAACCGCCGCAGCTGTGCCGGACCGCCGGCCACCACCCACAGCTCGTCGCCGATGCCGGTGAACGCGTGGACGCTGTCGATCGCGATGCGGATCGGCGCCTCGCGGCCTCGCACGTCGACCACGTGCAATCCATCGACGCTGGCAACCACGAGGTGATCGCTGTCGCGCGCGAAATCTAGGGTCCGCTGCACCGGTCGTTGATCGTACTCGATCGCCCTCTGCTAGGGTCGTCACGTGTTCGATCTTGCTGCTGCCGTCGACGAACTGTGGCGCGCCGGGGTCGGCCCCGACGATCGCCCGCGCATCCAGACGCTGATGGACGAGCTGCTCGCTCCCGGAACCGCCGCCGGCCGTGCCAACGCCGCGCGATCGCCGGCGACGAGGGCGGACCATCGCGGAGCACGGGTGGCGTGACGTGCGTGCCGACCATCAGGTCGCACAGCGCGTAGAACTGCGCGAGCTCGACCCGGGCCTCTGGAGACGAGGCGATCGGCGTGGTCTCGACGGGCGGCAGGTCGAGGTTACCGGCGGTGATCGCGGCGTTGGCACGGCCGGCAGCGGTGCCCGGGGC
>JANNBP010000039.1:0-13571 GCA_031385555.1 Deltaproteobacteria bacterium
CTCGAGGTTGCAGTGGTCGGTGACCTCGACGATCGGCAGGCAGGTGTGCTGCTCGTGATCGCTGCAGGTGCCGCAGTCGGTGGGGCAGCCGTGCTCGACCTCGCTGCGAAACTTCAGCGGCTCGGTGCCCTCGCGGGCGAACGCGTACGCCTTGACGTAGTAGCCGGCGTCCTCGGACACCAGCGCCTCCGACGGACCGCAGCGCGCGCAGTCCTTGAGGAAGAACACGCGGCGCTCGTCGGCCCCGTCGGCGATCTTATCGGGACCAGGTCCCGAACCCTTGACCGTGCGGATCACGACCTGGGCCTCGACGAGCGCGAGGCACTGCGGGCACGTCGACGTCGTGGTCTTGAACAGGTGGTCGCCGATCAGCCCGTCGGGCACCTTGCCGCGCTCGAGGAACGCCTGGATGTACGACTTGCTGTCGATCCCGAGCTCTCGCTCCTGCGGACCGCAGCTCGTGCAATGCAACAGGTGGACGACCTGACCGTCGCGAAACACCACGCGCGCTTCGATCTTGGTCTCGCACTTCGGACACGCATCGAGCTCGTGCGCGAAGAACAGGTGCGGGCGATCCACTCGCTTCACGGGTGAGTCGCAGGTGGTGCAATCCATACCGACGGCGTATCGCGCGGAGGCCCGCTCGCGCAAGGTGGGTGCCGGGTTCTGCCGACGAAGATTGACGCGATGTGCCGTCCTGCGCCGACGCGACCGAGTGCTATCGTGCGCGCCGCGTGCGTTACATCCTCCTGGACCGGATCACGCTGCTGCAGGCGCCCGAGCTCGCGCGTGGCGTCAAGTGCGTGTCGCTGTCGGACGACTGCTTCACCGATCACTTCCCCGGCCACCCGATCATGCCCGGCGCCTTGATCATCGAGTCGCTCGCGCAGCTCGCGGGGGTGCTCCTCGAACAGACGCTGCGCCAGCGCGAGCTCGCCCCCGCCGGCACCGAGCTCCACGCGCTGCTGACGATGATCGATCGCGCGAAGTTCCGGCACGTCGTTCGCCCCGGGGACAAGCTCGAGCTCGAAGCGCGCGTGCTGCGGGCCACCGAAGACGGCGGTCAAGCCGACGGCGTCGCGACCGTCGATGGCCAGCGCGTCGCCGAGGCGCAGCTGTCGTTCGCGTTCGCGAAGGTGTCGAACCCCGCGATGCTCGCGAAGCGGCGCGAGTTCCTCGACATCTGGCTCACCGGGTCCGCCGGAGAACCGTGACTCGACGGCGCGTCTTCATCCGCGGCGTTGGCGCCTACTCGCCGCTCGGCGCGAGCTGGCCTGCCACGGCGGAGCGGCTCGCCGCGGGTGACATCGGCATCGCCCCGATCACCGCGTTCGACGCGTCGGGCTTTCCCTGCACGCACGCGGCCGCGATCGCGCGCGGCTCGGCGGATGAAGAGGATCGTCGACTCGGCTTCGCGCGCCACGCGGCAAGAGAAGCGTGGGCGATGGCCGGCTTCGCGCAGTCGGCTTCGTCGGGTTCGGGGTCGTCGGGTTCGTCGGGGTTGTCGGGGCAGCTGCCCTGGCCAGGCTCGTCGCGGCTCGGTGTGTTCATCGGTGCGGAGTCGGGCCGGGGTCAGTTCTCGACGGTGCTCGGCCTCTCGCGAGCGGCGAGGTCACCTGCGGGCAAGTTCGATGGCGCGCGATTCGGTCGCGAGGCACGCGCGTTCGCGGAGCGGATCGACGCCTCGGTGATCTCGCCGTCCGCCGTCGCCGCCGCGCTCGCCGGCGAGTACCTCGCCGGTGGCCCGGTCGAGACCATCTCGCTCGCGTGTGCCTCGGGCAGCGCGGCGATCGTCGAGGCGGCGCGCGCGATCCGGCTCGGCGAGATCGATGTCGCGCTGTGCGGTGGCGTCGGTGCGGACGTCGATCCGCTGATGCTCGCCGGCTTCGGCTTGCTCGGCATCCTGTCGCCGCGCGGGGTGTCGTGCCCGTTCGATGCGCAGCGCGATGGCTTCATCATCGGCGAGGGCGCCGCGATGCTGGTGCTGTCCGCCGACGGCACCGGCACCTATCCCGACGGCACGCCGCTCGTCGAGCTCGCGGGTATCGGCCGTAGCCTCGACGCGCATCACCTGACGGCACCCGATCCCGAGGGCGATGGCGCGTCTCGCGCGATGACTGCCGCGCTTCGCGATGCGGGCCTCTTCGTCGACGGCGCACTCACCTCGCAGGTCGACTACGTCCAGGCCCACGGCACGTCGACGCCGCTCAACGACGCGATCGAGGTCAAGGCCATCAAGCGCGTGCTCGGTTCGATGGTCGAACACGCACACGTGTCGTCGAGCAAGGGCGCCCTCGGACACTGGGTCGCCGGTGCCGGTGCCGTCGGCGCGCTGTACGCGTGGGAGTCGATCGCGCGCGGGCGCGTGCTACCGACGGCGGGGCTGCGCGATCCGGATCCGCGCTGCGATGTTCCGCACGTGATGAACACGGCGCTCACAAAGCCCGTGCGGACTGCGCTCGCCAACGCGTTCGCTTTCGGCGGCGCGAACTCGTGCCTCGTGTTGCGGGGTACGTGAGCGTCGTTTGGCACATCGATGAGGCGCCGGTCGTGCATGCCCGCGTGTGCTTGAGACCTTGCGTGACTACCCCTCCCCATACCCCCAGAACCGAGACCGTTATAACGACGGCCATAACGGACTTCGTTATAACGACCGTTCTAACGGTCGTGGATCGAGGGACCTGTCGAGGGCTGTTCGGGCGGCCGCATCAGTTGCTGGAGTCAGAGTGCGAGGGACCACGATGGTCACAACGGACTTCGTCATGACGGCGGTCTTGGCGTTCTCGACTCGAGACGCACGCAGAGGGCCCTTTGCTCACTCAGCGAAAGGCTGTTGTCCGAATTCGTGCTCGGGCACGCCGATTTTACTCGGACTGTTGCCCGACGTGGATTACTGCGACGACCAGCATTCCGATCACCACACACAACCATCGCGCAGATTGTCGAGCCGATTGTCGCGCCGATTGTCACGCCGACTGTCATGCCGACTGTCACGCCGACGGACCATCACCCCAACCGTTGCGACCATCGCACCAATCCTTGCACCAACCCTTGCACCGACCCTTGCACCGACCAACTCCCCCTGCGGTCAGGGCTGGGGCAGTGGCACCGCAATAGACGACCGCAACGTGCCGTCGTTCGCGGGATCGGGGGGCTCCACGGGAGGCGGTGGATCGGGAACCAGCTCGAGAACACGCGCGATCGTCACGTCCCACGGGACCTCTTCGCGCCGGCGGGCCGCATCACTGCGAAGTTGGAGGCAGTGGACGATGCGTTCGACGGTGATCAGGTTGACGTGTCCTCCGACCTGAGCATCGAGCAGGAACGTCCTCCACGATGTGCCGTCGTGAGACAGCGGCTTGAATTCTGCAGCGCCCATTCCATACCGCTCGATCAACACCCTCAGGGTGCGCTCGAGTCGAAACCGATCTGGCTGCCCGGTTCGATCGGCACGGCGAAGTGGGCGCACGAGGATCGTGTCCTTGTCTTCGATCGTGACGCGGAGCTCGGTCGTGCGATCGATGCAGAGCAAGCGACAAGTCCGCTTGTCGAGGGTGAGCGCGAAGCTGTTTCCGACGGCGATCACTTTGCGAGGTTTAGCCATGGATCTCGTTACAGCGCGGCCCTGACGTTCGAGGAGGTGATGGCATGACGCTCGCGTTGGTGACCGGAGCATCGAGAGGCATCGGACAAGCGATCGCGATCGAGCTCGCGCGGCGCGGGCACGATGTCGTGGTCAATTACCGGACAGACGACGCGGCGGCACGCGCGGTCGCGACGGAGATCGAGGCGTTGGGGCGCATGGCGTATGTCCGGCGGGCGGACGTCCGACATGCGGACGAAGTCGCGGCGTTGTTCATGGAGATCGACGGGATCGCAAAAATCGCCAGTGAGGCGAAGGGCGGGTTGGACATCCTCGTGTGCAACGCCGGCATCACCAAGGACACGCTGCTCGGGGCGAGTACGCCGAGTGACTTCGCCGAGGTGATCGCGAGCAACCTCGATGGCGTCGTCAACTGCTGCCGCGAGGCGGCGAAGCGGATGGCGAGCCGGCGGAAGGGCGTCATCGTGACGCTGTCTTCGGTGGCGGCGCAACGGCCGGGCAGGGGGCAAAGCAACTATGCAGCCAGCAAGGGTGCCATCGAGGCGTTCACCCGGGCGCTCGCCGTGGAGCTTGCGCCGCGGGGTGTCCGTGTAAACGCCGTCGCACCCGGGATCATCGAGACCGCGATGACCGCGGAGCTCCGGGCGATCGCGAACGACGAGCTCCTCCGGAGGGTCCTGATGAAGCGGCTCGGCAAGCCGGAAGAAGTGGCAAAGGTCGTGGGCTTTCTGTGCAGCGACGACGCCAGCTACGTCACGGGACAGGTCTGGAACGTCGACGGCGGCTTCAAGCTCGACTAGTGGACACGGTCCCGATGGACGCGAACTGCCACCTCTGGACCGTCGACGGTGACCGCAAGCTGGACTAGGTTCGGGGTGACGAGGCCGACGAGGGATCATGGACGTCAGCGGACCGGAGATGCTGGAGTGGATGCGCACGCGGCGCAGCGTGAGGACGTTCGCAAAACAACCCATCGACAAGGCGATCCTCGAACGCGTGCTCGACGCCGCGACCACGGCGCCGTCGAGCAGCAATCGCCAGCCCTGGAAGTGGGCGATCGTCACGGCGCCCGACGTCAAGCAGGCGATCGTCACCGCGATCGAAGCGCGCGCGACCGAGATCAAGGCGATCATCGCGCGCGGTCATCACGCCGACGACTACGGCAGCTACGGCGACTTCTTCTACGAGCCGCTGCGCGACGCGGCGGCGATCGTGGTGCCGCAGTACCGGCCGTATCCGGATCTGATCGCGAACCTGATCGCGAGCGGCGGCGGCGATGCCTCGCAGTACACGACGGCGGGCGCGATGCAGGCGGAGTTGGTGTCGACCAGCGCGGCCATCATGGCGCTGCTCCTCCAGGCGCACGCCGAGGGGCTCGGGGCCTGCATGATGGCCGGTCCGATGATCGCGAAGGACCAGATCCACGCGCTGCTCGGCATCACCCAGCCATGGCAGATGGTCGGCGCGATCGCGCTCGGCCACCTCGCTGCACCACGACCGACGAACATGCCGCGCAAGTCGATCGACCGCGTGGTGACCTGGCACGAGGAGACTCCATGACGAACGCAGACATCTCCGAAGCGACACGCAAGATCGTGGCCGATGCGTTGGGACGCAACGAGGACGAGGTCAAGCTCGATTCGATCCTGATGGACGATCTCGGCGCCGAGTCCCTCGACTTCCTCGACATCGTGTTCCGGCTCGAGCGCGAGTTCGACATCCAGATCACGCGCGGCGAGATGGAGCGCGCATCGCGTGGCGACATGAGCGCCGACGAGTTCGCACCCGGCGGCGTGATCAGCGACGCCGGCCTGACCCGACTCCGCGAGCTGATGCCGGAGGCCAAGGCGCGGATCCAGCCCGGGTTGCGTCCGAGCACGATCCTGACGCTGTTCAGCGTGCAGACGTTCGCGAACATGGTGATCGGGAAGCGCGAAGGGAGGGTGGTCTGAGTATGACGATGGAGCGCTTGCTCCACACCACGACGAGCCTGTGCAAGACCTGCAAGGAAGCCGTCGCGGCGAGCGTGATCGCGATCGGCGAGGACGTCTGGATGAAGAAGACGTGTGCGCAGCACGGCGCACAGGACGTCCGGATCTCGACGAGCGCCTCGTGGTACGAGCGCACGCGCGCAACGAAGCAGCACTTCGCGTCGCCGAAAGTCTTCAAGAAGGAGATCGAGCTCGGCTGCCCGTTCGATTGCGGGCCGTGCACGAGCCATACGCAGAAGGTCCGGCTGCCGGTCGTCACGATCACCAGCGCGTGCAACCTCGATTGCCCGATCTGCTACGTCCACAATAAGAACGACGACGCCTATCACATGCCGTTGGCGGACTTCGCGATGGTGCTCGAGCACCTCAAGGCCGATCACGGCGGCGAGCTCGACCTCATCAACCTGACCGGCGGCGAGCCCACGCTCCATCCGCAGCTGTTCGAGATGCTCGAGATGGCGCGCAGCGCGGGGATCCATCGGGTCACCGTGTGCAGCAACGGCATCAAGCTCGCGAAGGACGAGGCGTTCGTCGAGCGACTCGCGCAGTTCGGGGCGCGCATCGCGCTGTCGTTCGACACCTTCGATCCGCACACCGACAAGTTGATGCAGGGCGCTCACCTGCTCGACCTCAAGCTCGAGACGCTGCGGCTGCTCGACAAGCACGGCGTCGACTGCACGCTGATCCCGGTGATGACGCGCGGGATCAACGAGCACGAGGTCGGCAAGATCCTCGAGTTCGGCCTCGCGCGCCCGAGCGTGCGGCACATCGAGGTCCACACGATGACGTTCACCGGGCAGAGCGGCACGAGCTTCCAGTCGACCGGGCCCAGCCCGCGCTCGGGACGGATCTCGATGTACGAGGTGCTCGAGGAGATCGAGGTTCGAACCAACGGCCTGCTGGTGCCGAGCGACTTCGTGTCGTCGCCGTGTGCGCATCCGCTCTGCTATCAGATCGCATACCTGCTGCTCGATCCCGAGGGTGGCGCGCCGATCCCGTTCACCCGCTTCATGCCCGCGGCCGAGCTCTACGCCGCGCTGTCGGACCGCCTGTATCTCGAGCCCGGCCCGCGACTCGAGGCCTCGCTGTCCGCCGCGATCGATCGGCTGTGGGCCGAAGGCGACGAGGACGACCGCGAGATCCAGCGCACGCTGCGGTTGCTCCGCCGGATGCTCGATCTGATGTTCCCGTCGGATCGTCCGCTGACCCACGAGCAAGCCCTGCGCGCCGGCGAGAAGGCGATCAAGGCGGTCTACGTGCACTCGCACATGGACGAGGAGACGTTCGACACCGAGCGCGCCGTCGACTGCTGCGACTCGAATTGCTACGCCGACGGCACCACGATCCCGGTGTGCAACTACAACGTCCTGTATCGCGAGAAGGAAGCGACGTTCAACGCCACCCCCGCGCACTGGGGCGAGCGACGCGGCGGTCAGCGGTCCTTCATTTTGCCGGTGCTGCGATGATTTCCACGAGCGTTGGGAGGAGGCTCGAGGGCCAGCGCTGCCTGGTGACCGGCGGCTCGCGCGGCTTGGGGCGCGCGATGTGCGAGGCGTTCGTCGACGCCGGCGCGAAGATCGCGTTCACCTACTCCACCGATGACCTCGACGCGGAAGCGTCGAAGGCCGCGCTGATCGCGAAGGGCGCCGAGCCCCTCGTGTTCAAGGGCAGTGTCGCGGATGCGGCGCACGTCACGGCGACGGTGAAGGCGATCGTCGGCGCGTGGGGCGGCATCGACGTGCTCGTCAACAACGCGGGCGTCACCCAGATCCTGCCGATCGCGCTGCTCGAGGAGGCCGACTGGGACCTGGTGATGGACGTCAACGCGAAGGGCGCATACCTGATGTCGCGCGCGGTCTTGAAGTCGATGATCCGCGCCAAGAGTGGCCACATCCTCAACATCGGCACGTTCGCCAGCGAGCGCGTGATCGAGGCGCCGGTGCACTACGCAGCCGCGAAGGCCGCGCTGCGCGGGATGACGGATGCGCTCGCGCGCGAGGTCGGCCGCTACAACATCAAGGTGAATCTGCTGGCGCCGGGCCTGCTCGATTGCGGCCTCGCGCAGATGCTGCCGAAACACCGGCTCGACGAGTACCTGTCGCAGACCGCGCTCGGCCGGCTCGGCACCGCGGCGGAGGTCGCCCAGCTCGCGACCTTCCTGGTCTCCGCCGACAACTCGTTCATGGCCGCGGGCAAGATCGTCGCGGACGGTGGGTTGTGAGTATGATCGTGAGCCGCGCCTCGACGGGGAGCGCGAAGCACGACGAGATGCTGCGGGAGGGCTACGAGGCCTATCGCAACTACGTCAATCCGCTGATCGCGTTGCGCGCGGAGTTGCTCAGCGAGCCGACCCGCGTGAGCTCGACGCGCGACGGCCAGTTGCTCGAGCCGCGCGGCACCGTCGAGGATTTTCACGGCACGCAGTCGTTCGGTCATCGCCATCCCCACATCGCGAAGGCGATCACCGACTTCCTCGCCACCGACTCGCCGAACTGGTTCCCGTGCCGGATCAACCCGTACGCGGGCCTGCTCGCCGAGCAACTCTGCGAGCGCGCGAACGCCACGCCGGGCACGCCGGTCGACACCACCACGCGCTATCGCAACGTGTTCTTCGCGAACTCGGGCTCGGGCGCCGTCGAGGCCGCGATCAAGCTCGCGCGCGCGGCCACCGGCAAGCCGCGCGTGTTGTCGCTGCACGGCGCGTATCACGGCACCACGATGGGCAGCTGCGCGCTGATGACGCCCGGCATGTTCAAGGATCCGTTCGGACCACACGTGCCCGGCGCCGGTCCGATCGCGTTCGACGACCTCGACGCGCTCGCGCAAGCCTTGAAGAGTAACGACGTGGCGGCGGTCGTCGTCGAGCCGATCCAGCTCGAGGGTGGCGTCCGCACGCTGTCGCGCGCATGGCTCGAGGTCGCGTGCGAGCTCACCGCGAAGCACGGTGCGCTGCTGGTCGCCGACGAGATCCAGACCGGGCTCGGACGCACCGGGACGTTCGTGATGTCGGCGAGCTGGCCGCGCCGGCCCGACGTGATCATCCTCGGCAAGCACCTCGGCGGCGGGCTCGTCCCGATCTCCGCGATGATCACGACCGAGGCGCTGTTTCACCGCGCGTACGGCCAGCACTACGCGTCGGCGGAGGCCCACAACTCGACGTTCTCCGGCAACGCTCTCGTCGCCGTCGCGGCGCTCGCCGCCCTCGAGCTGGTGACGCCCGAGCTGATGGATCGCGTGAAGGACGTCGGCGACAGGTTTCGCGCGAACCTCGCCCGCACGCTCGCGCGCCACGAGCTGTTCGAAGGCGTCCACGGTGCCGGGCTGATCGTCGGCGTCGCGCTGAAGGCGTCCGACCATCCGTGGCTGTCGTTCGAGCACTTCGGCGTGCCCGACCTCTCCGATCAACCCACCACCGGTGTGCTGATGTGCCACCGGCTGTACAAGCGCGGCTTCTACTGCTTCGCGTGCGGCCACAACTGGCGGATCATGCGGATCCTGCCGCGGTTCAACGTCCCGGAGCCGGTGCTCGATACGTTCGTGACCGCGATCGACGAGGAACTGGAGTTCTTGTGCAACCTGGTCTGATCCGATCGACTCGCAAGGCCCTCGTGATCGGCGGCACGGGCACCGTCGGCTCCGCGGTGCTGCGCGAGCTCGCGGGGCGCGGCGTCCCCGCGGCGTTCACGTTCCACAGCCACGAGGACCGGGCGCGCGTGCTCGCGAGCGAGCTCGGCCTCACGGCCTTCGCTGTCGATCTCGCGGATCCGGTCGCGCTCCGGCAGGCGCTCGACGCGCGCGACGTGCCCGACGTCGTGATCTGCTGTGCGGGCATCACCGCCTCCCCGCCGCTGGTCGAGCTCGATCCCGCCGCGTGGCAGCGCGCCATGGCGGTCAACGTCGGCGGACCGCTCGAGGTCTGTCGCTGGATCGCGCAGCACGCCTCGAAGACGCGTGTGGTCGACGTGGTGATCGTCGGCGGGCTCGACCGCACGCAGTCGCTCGCACTTCCCGTCGGGTATGCCGCCACCCAGGGCGCGCTGTCGGCGATGGTGATGGCGCTCGGTCACGAGCTCGGTCCCGTCGGGGTCCGGATCAACATGGTGTCGCTCGGGGTGCTCGAGGGCGGCACCTCGCGCGACCTCCAGCCGCAGCGGTTGCGCGACTACGAGAAGTACTCGTCGCTGCGACGCGTGGGGACCGCGGCGGAAGCCGCGAAGGCGATCGCCTGGCTGGCGCTCGAGAACACGTATATCCAGGGCAAGGTCGTGCCGGTCAACGGAGGTATCTGATGAGCGAAACGTACAATTCCCGCGGCATCTATTTCTTCGACGGCGCCGTCGCGTGCCCGTTCGCAGGCCTCGGCACGCGCGGCACGCACGCTTCGAACCGGCTCGTGCTCGATAGCTCGGACACGCACGTCACGATCGATCGCGAAGCGCGCACGATCGTCGTGCGCGACGACAAGGCCTACAAGGAGAAGACCACGGTCGCCGACCTGATGTTCCTGTCGACGGGCTACGCCGCCGATGGCAAGGCGCTGCCGTTCTCGGTCCACTTGAAGGTCCAGAAGCATCGCCACAAATACGAGGTCGATCTCCATCGCCACCTCCGCAACCAGACCAAGATGGTGCGCGCCGACTACGAGGCGTACACGGTGACGGCGATCGATGGTGGCACGTCGAAGATCGTCCTCGACAAGGCGCGGACCGACGAGCTGATCATCCAGCCGTCGTTCGCGCTCCGCGTGGTCAAGGCGCTGATGGCGATGAAGGACCACACCGCCGGCGTCAAGCAGGATCCCTCCGCGGTCGGCTATCGCGTCGTCGATCTCTCGGTCGGGTTCGGCGCCCTCGGCCTCGACTACATGATGGCGCGCGCGCAGCTGGTCTCGCTCGACTCGGCGAACGCGCGGCTGATCGAGCGCGGAGATGTCATCGAGATGCTGCGCGAGGGCGCGTGGGAGATGAAGCTGATGGCGCTCTCGGAGAAGTGGCTGCCCGAGGTGGTGATGCGCGACATCTTCCTCTACGGGCTCGACAAGCTGCCGCTCCTCGCGGAGGTCATGAAGCACGGCCTCAAGAAGAACCAGACGCTGAGCTTCAAGTTCAGCAAGGGCTCGGGCGAGGCTGCGCTCGACGGCAAGTCCGTGCCGCTGCCGAACGCGCTCGATGTCGCGCGCGCCTATCTCGAGTTCCACATGCTGGGCGGGCTCATCGCCGAGCACGCCGAGACAGGAGCGCGTCCGTCACCCCGCGGATCGGGAGATAGATCAGACCGAGCAGCACCTGCGCGTACGCCGTGATCCCGCGAAACAGGATCACCACCACGAGCGCGCCGCCGCCCGGGAACAGGTCGTCGAAGAACACGTGGGCACCCGCCTCCGGGATGCCGGGCGCCGGCGCGATGTACGCGAACGCCTGGTAGACGATCGAGGTCCCGACCAGGTCGCCGGTCGATCCATGCGCGTCGAACAGGTAGCCGAGGGCGAGGAACAGCCCGACGTAGCTACCGTAGTAGAGGAGGTGCGAGCCGGTGATCGCGAGCCAGCCGGAGAGGCCGGCGGTGCGAAACAGCACCAGGCGGTCGATCGAGCGCGCGAGCAACGCGCCCAGCCGCCCCCGCAGCGCCGGCGGTTGCGAGGCGCCCTGGAGCCATCCGATCACCCGCCGCGCGAACGCCGGCCACATCGCCCCGACGAGGAAGCCCCCGATCAACACGAACCCGAAGCCGATCGTCAGCGCGATCGAGACGACGGCCCAGCTCGCGACCTCGGGGCCAAACCCGGCGGCGAGCAGGATCGCGGCGAGCCCCATGAACAGCGCGAAGCTGGTCGCGAACTTGCCGAACGAGATCGCGAGTGAGACCTCGGCGGGCACCCCTCGCCGGGTCATGAACCAGATCGCGGCGGGCTCGCCGAGCAAGCCACCCGGCGAGATCCAGGTGAACAGATCGTTCGCGAGTGACGCGTCGAACGCCGCGCGCGGCGGGATCTTGGTGCCGAGCAGGCGCCCGAACACCATCAGCCGGAACATCTCGGTCGCGATGCACGCGAGCCCGAGGGCGACGAGGAGGAGCACGCCACCGAGCGGCAGGGCCGCCAGCTCGGTCGTGAACCGCGCGAGCGCGTCGCCCGACGGTGCCGCGTACCACACGCCGAGCGCGGTGAGCCCGACGAACGCTCCGACCAGCAGCGCGAGCTTGAGGCGAGCCATCGATCGTCGATCGCTCGTCGCCCTAGGCGATGCTGGTGCGCCGGCCGCCGCCGAGCGTGATCAGCGGCGGCTCGGGGGCACGGGTGAAGCGCGCATCGCGGTTGCGGTACAGCGTGTTGTACGCACACGACGGGATGTTGGTGCCGTCGGGTTCGCGGATGCCCACGCAGCACTGCCGGATCCGGTCGGTGTCGAACGTGTCCTCGTCCATGTGCGAGTGCACGTAGACCGCCTTCGACATCCCCTCGGCGCGGCGCATGCGATCGATCGTCGCCACGCTCGGTGCGAACGCGTCGGTGGCGAGCTGCTTGAGCTGGGCGAGCACGTCGTCGCTCGACACGCCGGCCGCGTCGCAGGCGAGCTCGCCGGTCCACAGCCGTGCGATCACGTCGGCGAGGCGAGCCTCCATCGCCGCGGTGGGCTCGAGGTACAGCATGCCCGCGAGCATGCTGCGCAGGTCCTGCGGGGTCATGAAGCGCGGGAACGGCAGCCAGCGGTCATGGCCATCGGGGGGGAGCTCGAGGAGATAGGTCACGAGGTAGCAGAGCGGGTGGGCGGCGGGCGACGGCACGAAGTCGGCGACCCGGAGCAAGCCGCCGGTCTGCTTCTCGAGATCGACCAGCACGTCGTGAGTGCCGTAGCGGCCGGTGCGATCGAACGCGAAGCCGTTGCCACCGGTGAAGGTCATCGTGTGGAGCTCGACCGAGCGGATGAACTTCTTGTCGAGGGCGAGGCGGACGAACGCGCCGACCTCGTCATCGTTGACGCCGCGCGCGAGCACCGGCAGGAGCGTTGTGGAGATGTTGTACTTCTCGAGCAGGTCGAGCACGCGCAGCTTGCCGTCGAGGAACGCGCCGCCGAGCATGTGCTGATTGGTCTCGGCCTTGAACGAATCGAACGACAGCACGATGCGCGCATCGAGCTTCGCGAGCCGCTCGAGGATCGCCTCGTCCTTGAGGAAGCGCAGGCCGTGCGTCGACAGCGTGATCCGGTGGATGCCTTGCTCGGCGCAGATCTCGAGCAACCGCTCGAACTGCGGGTGCTGCGTCGGCTCGCCACCGGTGAGGTTGATGATCCGGCGCTCCGGATCCGCTTCGCAGATGTGATGGAGGATCGCGCGGAGCTCGCCCTCGGACATGTGATACGCGCCGTCGTTCTTGTTGTGCGTGTAGCAGATCGGGCAGTCGAGGTTGCACGCGCTCGTGATCGGCACGATCGGCAGCTGCACCTGCTGCTCGTGGCTGGTGCACGGCCCGCAGTCGAACGGACAGCCCTGCGAGACCTCCTTGGTGGCCGTCGGCTTGGTCAGCACGGCGCCCTGCGCGACGATCGCGTCGTACCAGTCGGCGTCACCGGAGATCTCGACCTCCGCCGCCCCGTGGACCTCGCAGCGCTTCTTCATCACCACGCGGTTGCCGATCCGCCATAGCTCCGCCGGCACCGATCCGCGACACGTCGCGCACAGCGACGTCGTCGAGCGAAGGAGGCGATCGATCACCCGGACAGCTTGCCATCACGGATGCGCACGATGCGACCCGCGCGTGCGGCAACTTCCGGGTCATGCGTGGCGATCAGCACGGCTGGGTCGTCTGGCCCCCGCGTCTTCAGGAGCGCCTCGACGACGATCGCCGCGGCCTCACCGTCGAGGCTGCCCGTCGGCTCGTCGGCGAGGATCAGGCGCGGGCGGTTGATCAGCGCGCGCGCGATCGCCACCCGCTGCGCCTCGCCGATCGAGAGCTCGTTGCCGCGGGCCGTGCCACGGTG
>JANNBP010000040.1:0-3193 GCA_031385555.1 Deltaproteobacteria bacterium
TCGATTTTCTTAAGGCGTCAAACCGATCGGTGCTCTAGAAGCGACGCTGGAGCCCGACGAAGACCCCTCACGGTCGAGGCCGTGCGGTCTCCGAGCGGTCGCGGGAGGATCCGATCACCGACCAAGCGTGGTCGATCACCGGCACGCAGTTCGGATGACTCGTCCGGCTCGTCGCCTCGGCTTCGATCTCGAACCGCGGAGCTCGGCGCGTGGCTCGCGCAGGAACGTGAGCGCGACCGAGCGACCGAGCCTCGTGCTCGCCGCGGTAGACGACGCCCATCGCGCCCTCGGCCAGGCGCTGCGTCACCAGGTAGCGGCCGCCGCGGAGGACTCCCCTGGCGATCGGGTCGCAGGCGGCGCAGTTTTCACGCGACCGACGAGTAGCCGTTCACAGCGGCATCGCGATCGCGCATCGCACGCCGTCGCAGCGCCGAACTGCGCGGACAGGCTGTCGCGAGCTCGCCGGCCGGCTTGCGATCGCGTCCGAGGTTTCGAAGTAGCGCTCGTCGCGGCGCTTGCTACGCCTCGCTGAGCACGGTGAGGGTCATCGTCGAGTTGTGCAGATTCGCGTGCCTGCGCTCCTGGGCGGGCGCGACCTCGCCATACGAGTAGAAGCCGATCTGCTGCGTGCCGCGCGGCAACCGCTGGAGCGTCGCCTGCACCTCTTCCTGTGCGCGCTCGCCGAGGACGATCCGTCGGCCGACGTCACTCACCGTCAACGCGAGGGTCGGACCCTGGTGCTCGCCGATCGCGTCGCCACCGGCGACATGCGCGCCGAAGATCAACCGATCGCTGCTCGTCTGCATGATCGAGACGCGCGACCCGGTCGGCATCTCGCCGCCGAGCACGAGTGCCTGCCGCGCCTCGTCGACGCCGAGCACGGTGCGAAGGACGGGGTTGCCGTCGTCGCCCTTCATCTCGAGCGGAAACTCGAGCGCCGCTGCCGGCAGCCCCGCCGCGCGAGCGCCGAGCGCCTCCTTGTAGCGCGCGAGCGCGGGCTTGCCGTCGAGCTCGAACACGAGGTTGCCCCGCGAGGTGACCACGCCCTCGAAGCCCGTCGCTTCCCAGCCACCTTGGCTGCCGCAACTCACGCGCACGGCATCGCCATACAACCCGATCGCGACGGCGGCGCCGGGCGACGTGCGCCCGTTCGCCATCACCCAGGTCTCGCCGAAGCGGACGCCATCACCCGCAAGCCCACCGGTCACCGACACGTGCAGAGGCAACCGCGCGTTGAGGCCGCGCACCAGCTCGCTGCCGTTGACGTCGGTGCCGCAACTCAGCACGAACACCGCGCGGAGATCCTCGGCGCGCAGTTGCGCCGCGAGCTCGCGACCCGCCGTGTAGGAATCCTTCGCGCGCTCGATCATCGCGTGGGCACGCTGGATGCGCGTGCGCTCGAACTGGACGATCGCCACGGTCAGCGACTCGTCCCAGATCCGCTCCTGGTCGATCTCGCCCGCCGTGCTGCACCCGATCAGGTGGCTGCTGGGATATTCGACCGCGAGGCGGTTGAACAGCTCGTCGCGCTCGCCGAGCTCGGCAGCGCCGAACACGAGCACGAGGGTCTGCGGGCTATCCATCGCCGGGAACGGCCCCGACCAGGCTCCCAAGACATACCGAAGCGTTTCGACCCTCACGAGTTAGTAGACCGGCCGGATCCGGAAAGGTCGGGGCAGGTGTCGGGTAGTGACCGGGTCCGTTACCCGAGCGGCAGGTCGTACACGTAGACTCTGCGCGCATGCGGTCGTGGTCCGCCACCTCGCGCCGCCACTCGCCGGCTTCGTCAGGCCATGATCTCGATCGCGTTGGTGACCAGCGCGCGACAGTGCACCGACCGGCCGGGCTCGATGCTGACGCCGAGGCACGTCAGGTCGCCATCGACGATCGAGCTGCCGGGCACGTCGACCCAGCCCGCGATCGCGACGTCGCCATCGAACCAGTGTTCTCCGCGAACGATCAGATCTGGCACCTCGAGAATATTCAATCCGACCGCACGCGAAGTCCTCTGATTTCTTGCAGAACATTTCAGTCGAGACCGACGCGGGTTCGGCCGCGTGACCAGTCACATGAGCATCACCGTCTTGTTCCCGTTCCTGTTCGCTGCCCCTCAGCCCACGTGCGCCGTGCAGGGCGTGCCGCTGCTCGAGATGCGTCGGGCGTCCGAGCGCGACGCCGCCAGCACCACCACGCGGATCTACCGCTCGGGTGCATTCACCATCGCGGGTGCTACCACGCAGACCGGCTGCTTCGATCGCGCCGAGCTCCGCTCGATCCGCCTCGCGCTCCTCCGCTCTCCGTGGCAGACGGTCGACAGCGCGGTCCGGTGCTTCGCCTACGATCCCAACTTCACCGAGTACCGCATCAACGGTCGGCTCCGCTTCCGCGAGCAGTTCTGTAGCGGCAAGGCCGCCGATCACGCGACCTCGCTCGCGATCGATCTGGTCAAGCACAAGCTCGCCGAAGAAGCCCCTCCTCCGTTGGCGAAGCCGCCGGTCGCCTCGTGTCGCCCGATCGGGACGCCGATGTTCGAGATCCACAAGCGCTCCGACCTCGCGACGCCGACCTCGACCCTCAAGCTCTACTCGACCGGTGCGTGGACCTTCCATCCGATCGACGCGAGTGGTCGCCTCGGTGCCGTCACCAGCGGCTGCCTCCCGCGCAGCACGCTCGCCTCGCTCCGCACCTCGGTCGTCGAGTCGCCGTGGGACACCGAAATCTCGGGTCTGACCTGCAAGGCCTACTCGGCGAACTTCACCGAGTACTTCGTGAACGGTCGCCTCGAATACACCGCGCGCCTCTGCGGTCGTGAGGCCCTCGACCAGACCAGCCTCGCCGCGATCAAGCAGATCGAGGGCTCGTTCGCGAAGCTGCTCCCATCCGACCAGCCACCCGCGGGCTGCGAGTAGATCGCGCCGCGCTAACCAGCAGGGTTCCCGTCGAAAACGCCCGCACAACGTTGTTGACGGCTCCGAAGGCCCGTGGCACAAAGCCCTCGCTGACGTCAGTCGGCTGACAACTTGATGCGGGGTGGAGCAGCCTGGTAGCTCGTCGGGCTCATAACCCGAAGGTCGTAGGTTCAAATCCTACCCCCGCTACGATTGTGTATCTGCCGGAAACCAGTTGGTTGGTTTCCGGTAGAACCTTTTTCGGGGTCGCAACGTCTTCGACCACCATCAACGGAAGAAGTCCG
>JANNBP010000046.1:0-12983 GCA_031385555.1 Deltaproteobacteria bacterium
GGCGACTCGCTCGGCATGGTGATCCAGGGTCACGACACGACCCTGCCGGTCACGCTCGAGGAGATCGCGTATCACTGCCGCGCCGTCGTGCGGGGCGCCCGCCGCGCACACGTCGTCGGCGACATGCCGTTCATGTCGTACCAGGCGTCGTACGAGCAGGGCGTCACCAACGCCGGCATGTTGATGAAGGAGGGCAACTGCCACGCGGTCAAGCTCGAGGGTGGCGCCGTCCACGCCGAGCTCGTGCAGCGGCTGGTCCACGCCGGCATCCCGGTGATGGGCCACATCGGCCTGACGCCGCAGAGCTTCCATCAGCTCGGTGGCTTCAAGGTACAGGGCCGCGATGTCGGCGGGCGCGAGCGCCTGCTGTCCGATGCCCGGACACTCGAAGAAGCCGGCGCGTACGCGCTCGTCCTCGAGGCCATCCCGATGGACATCGCGCGCGAGATCACCGAAGCGCTGACGATCCCCACGATCGGAATCGGTGCCGGCGTCCACTGCGACGGGCAGGTGCTCGTCAGCTACGACGCGCTCGGCATGGACGAGAGCTTCAAGCCGCGCTTCGTGCGTCGTTACGAGACGCTCGGCGACCGGATCAAGACGGCGATCGGCAGCTACGTCGCCGACGTGCGCAGCGGGGCGTTCCCGGCCGCGACCGAGTCATTCTCCATCGCCGAGAACAAGGCCACGCCCACGAACATGGACGCACCGTACTCTACCGTCGGCAAGAAGTAGCCGCCGCGAGGAGGGCTGAGGACCACGTTGGTGTTGGTCAGAACGGCTGGAACTCGACGCGGCGGTTTCTCGAGCGTGCCGTCTCGAGGGCTCGCCCGCGCAGTCCCTTGATCTCGGCGACCGGCTTGCTGTCGCCGAAGCCCTTCGCGACCACGCGCTCGGCCGCGATTCCTTTCTTCACGAAGTAGTCGCGCACGGCATCGGCGCGCGCCTGCGAAAGCGCGACGTTGTCGGCGAAGGGACTGCCTGGCAGCAGCTTTTGATCGTCGGTGTGCCCCTGGATCTCGATCTTGAGCGTGGGGAACTCGGCGAGCACTGCGACCGCGGCGTCGAGCCTGACGTTCGACGTGACGAGGATCTGCGCCGACGACGTCTTGAACGTGATGCCTTCGATCGCGCCGGTGAATTGCTTGATCCTGACGGGCACGGTGTCGGGACACCCGTCTTCGTCCTCATACGCGTTGACCGTCTCGGCCTGATCGACGCACTTGTCGTTCGCGTCGCTGATCCCGTCGCCGTCGTTGTCGGGATCGGGGCAGCCGTCGGTGTCCTCGAAGCCGTCCTTGTCCTCGGCGATGTTGACGCACTTGTCGGTCGCGTCGGGGAGGCCGTCCTTGTCGTTATCGGGATCGGGGCACCCGTCGTCGTCCTCGAAGGCGTCCTTGTCCTCGGGCTCGCGCGGACACTTGTCGGCCGGATCCAGGACGCCGTCCTTGTCGGGATCGAGATCGACGACCACCGGCGGCTTCACCACGACGGGTTTCGGTGGCTCCTTGCGACCGAGCTCCTTGTAGAGCGAGAGCACGACCTCGACGTCGGTGGTCAGGCCATCGTCGACGCTGCTCGGCGGGAACAACAACCGCGCATCGCCACGTACGCCCCACGCCGAGGGCAGGCGGTACTTGATCCCAGCGCCGACGTAGAACGCCGCGTCGGTATCGGTGCTGATCGTGTCCTCCGCACCGGTGCTGGCGACGTGAAACGCACCGATCCCGACGACCCCGAACGGTGCGAGCCTCGCGGTCACGGGGTGCTGGACGATCGCGTGCACGCGGTAGCTGAGGTTGATGACGTCGAACGCCGAGACCCGCGAGATCGTGGGCAGGATCGCGACCTCGCCCTCGAGCCCAATCCGATCGTTGAACACCGCGCCGAGCCGGATGCCGAACAGTCCCGAGTTGCGCTCGCTGGGGGCGTTCATGATGTCGGGGACGCCGAGCTCGTTGGTCTCCGAGAACGCGTGAAGACCTACACTGCCACCGACCTCGAACGTCGGATCTGCAGCAGTTACCCCAGGCAGGGTGGCTACCCCTACGATCACCAGCATCGTCTGACGTCTTGTTGTCATGGCGGAGTCACAACTATTACACTGGGCGGCCTATGAGGAACACTCGCTTCGTCGGGTACGTGCTCGCTTTGCTCGCCGGTTGCGGCGACGGCGACTCGGACACCGACCTCGTCATCTCGACGCTCGACTTCGGGCAGACCGATTGCGGCACGACCGCGATTCCACGTGTCCTAACGGTCACGAACAACTCGCCGAACGCGTTGACGTTCACGATCGAGAACACCGCCGGCGCGAATTCGTTCTACACGGTGGTGCCGGCCACCGGCGTCGTGCTGCCGCGCTCGCAAGTCAACGTCACCGTGCATTCGCGGGGGATCCCGCAGGTCTCGCCGGTGACCGACAATCTCTATGGCGAGACGCTGGTGGTGACGACGAGTGATGACCGCACGTCGGAGGTCGTGATCAAGCAGACCGCCCATGGCGCGGTCCTCGGAGTGTCGGGCACCCTCGATTTCGCCACACCGCAACCGTTCGGTGCTGCGGCACAGACGCAGGCCTTGACGATCACGAATGCGGGCAACGCGCCGGCGACGGTCGCCGTCACGAGCACGTCCACCGCGTTCACGTTCACCTCGGCGTCACCGGAGATCGAGGCGGGTGGGACGCTCGCCGGGACGGTGAACTACTTCTCGACGGCGACCTCGCTCGAGCGCGGCACGCTGGAGGTCTCGTCGACCGGTGCGATCTGTGCCGGGACCGCGGTCGCGGTCGCGAGCGGCACCGGGACGGCGAAGGGGCTCGCCTCCAAGGTAGTGCCGACGATGGATCGCGGTCGCCCGCGCAACGCGACCGGTGCGCTCTGCGTGCTCACCACGAACGGCTTCGTCGCGTGTACGGGCTCCAACGCGCACGGCATGCGGGGCACCACCGATGCGCATCTCGCCGTGCTGTCGGGGGTCGCGATGGGTGGCGGCGGTAACGGCGGTGGCGGCTTCAGCGAGTTCGGAACGTTCAACCTCGTCGAGACCAGCACCGGCGTGCTGAGCCAGGTGACCGAGCTGATGGGCTTGCGCTCCGGCTATTGTGCGCAACGCCAGAACGGCGACGTGCTGTGCTGGGGTGCGTTCGACGGCACCAACAACCAGGGCCAGACGCCGACGGTCCACCCCGCGGCGGTTCCGGTCGCCGCCGGTTCCTCGCACCTCGCAGGCGGCTACAGCACGCGTTGTATCGCAAAGACCACGGGTGGCGTGCAATGCACGTCGCTCGGCGGTGGTAGTGGTGGCCTCGGGCTCTCGATCGTCGGAGTCACCGCCACGCAACTCGTCGCGAGTGGTGCCCACGGCTATGTGTTGCTCGACGATGGCAGCGTGATGTCGTTCGGTCGCAATCGCAGCGGCGAGCGCGGCGTCGACGTGCCGGAGAACTCCGGACCGACGGTGATCACCGCACTCGGCACCACGACCACCAAGCTCGCGGCGGGTGGCATCGCCGGACAGAGCCGCGGCATCCGCTTCGGCTGCGCGCTCGACACCGCCAAGACCGTGTCGTGCTGGGGTGCCAACCGCCACGGCGTCCTCGGCAACGGCTCCAACAACAACCGCGATGACGACGTGATCGTGCCGCAGACGGTGATCGACACGACGGATGCGCCGCTCGCCGAGGTCCAGGACATCGCCGCCGGCGGCACGCATGCGTGCGCGATCGTCGGCGCCGTCGGCAAGAGCGATCCGAAGGTCGTGTGCTGGGGTCGCGGTACAGAGGGCCAGGTCGGCTCGGGCGTCTTCGATCAGAACATCAGCCGGGCCCAGGAGACGCTCCCCGCGATCACGAACGCGGCGTCGCTCGGCCTCGGTGGTCGCGGTAGCTGTGCGGTGCTGACGACCGGCGCGCTGCGCTGCTGGGGCAATGTGGGCGGCGTGACGTTCACGGGCCCGACGGCGATCGACGCATTCGAACCTTAAGCAGGACGGATGATCGTCCCGACACCCGTGTCGGTGAACAGCTCGGCGATCATGTTGTGGGGGGCGCGACCGTCGATCAGATGGACCGCCGAGACGCCGCCCGCGAGTGCCGTGAGCACCGCGCCGGTCTTGCCGGCCATGCCGCCGGTGATCGTGCCGGCGTCGAGCTTCGCGCGCAGCGTGGCGGCGGTGAGCTCGGTGACTAGCTCACCATTCTCGAGCACGCCGGCGACGTTGGAGAGATAGATCAGCTTGTCGGCACCGAGCGCGCACGCGAGCTCGGCGGCGACGACATCGGCGTCGAGCACGCAGTCACCGTCGGGGGCGAGCGCGACGGGCGAGATCACCGGCACGTAGCTCTGACCGACGAGCGACTCGATGAACAGCTTGTTGACCTCGGCGAGCTCCGGCGTGCCGTCCGGGCGACGGCGAGCGCGCAGCGTGCCGGCATCCTTGCCCGACATGCCGACCGCGCGCGGGTGCTTGGTGTTGAGCAGCGAGACCAGCTCGCCGTCCTGCCCGTCGGCGATCGTCACGACGATCGGCGCGAGGCCGACCGACTGCAGGAGCAGCACGTCGTCGCAGAAGGACCGCTTCAGCGAATCGCGGGTCAGCGCGGCGCCGCCGTACTTGATCACGCAGCGCCGGCCGCGGAATCGGTCGATGTACGCGAGGGCCTCGACGAGCAGCGCGCGCTTGAACGATGGGCTGTAGTTACCGAGGCGATCGTCCTTCGCGACGCCACCGCCCGGCGCCTCGACGAGCAGCGAGGTGTAGTCGGCGTTGAGCTTGACGTAGTCGTACGACAGATCGCAGCCGTACGCGCGCGCGGAGGCATCACCGGAGCGTAGCTCGACATCGATCACCACCTCGGGCTCGCGCAGCCGGGCGCGGAGCGCGGCGCGATCGAACGGTTGCGGCGCGCCGTCGTAGACCTCGATGCCCTGGATCGTGACCTCGGAGTCCGCGGGATCGATCTCCCAGTGCTGCGAGCCGGCACGGGCGCCGACCGTCGACAGCACGCGGCCCCAGTTCGGATCGCCGCCGAACATCGCGGCCTTGACGAGTGGCGAAGCGGTGATGCTCTTCGCGATGTCACGCGCGACCTCCTCGGTGGGGGCGCCGGTGACGATCGTCTCGATCCGCTTCGTCGCGCCTTCGCCATCGGCGGCGATCAGGCGCGCGAGCTCGTCGAGCAGATCGCCGAGAGCGGCGGCGAACACCTGATAGTCCTCGCCCTCGGAGGCCATGATCTTGGCGTTGCCGGCGAGGCCGTTCGCGAGCACGAACACGCTGTCGTTGGTGCTCATGTCGCCGTCGATCGTGAGCTGGTTGAGCGTGGCCTTGGTGGCGTCCTCGACGGCGTCGTCGAGCGCGTCGGCGTCGATCGCGAGGTCGGTGACGATCACCGCGATCGTGGTGGCGAGCTGCGGCGCGATCATGCCCGAGCCCTTGCAGAGCGCCGCGATCGTGATGGGGATGCCATCGACGACGATCGACCGCGACGCGAGCTTCTTCGTCGTGTCGGTGGTCATGATCGCTTCGGCGGCGCGCTCCGGGGACGACGTCAGCTCGGCGACACAGCGGGGGAGGGCGGCGACGATCTTGTGCTCGGGGAGCCTCATCCCGATCACGCCGGTCGAGGCCGACACGATCTGGTCACCGGAGATGCCGAGCGCGGCACCGGTGGCATCGAGCACCGTCTTGACGGCGATCCGTCCCTCGGGCCCGGTCAGCGCATTCGCGTTGCCGCTGTTGATCACGACCGCGCGGATCTTCTCGGCGGGGAGACGCGCGTCGGCGTCTTGCACCGGCGCGGCGCGTGCGCGGTTGACGGTGAACGCGCCGGCGCACGCGGCGTCGCAGTCCGACACCACGAGCGCGAGGTCGGGGCGGTGCGGCTTGATCCCGCACGCGACGCCGGAGAACCGGAACCCCTTCGGCCACTTCATAGGTGCCTCGCGAGGTGGGTGAGTCCGGCGGTGCGAGGCAGGCCGAGCATCAGGTTCATGTTCTCGATCGCCTGACCGGCCGCGCCCTTCAGGAGATTGTCGAGCGCGACGGTGACGACCGCGCGATCCCCGAGCGTCTCGACGCCGATCATCACGGTGTTCGTGCCGACCACCTTGCGCAGCGAGACGTCCTCGGCGCTGCGCGCGATCACCACCGTCGGATCACCGGCGAAGCGCCTGCGATAGAGCTCGACGAGGGATGGCGACTCCTCGGTCAGCTTGAACGTCAGCGTGCCGAAGATGCCGCGCGCGATCGGCAACAGGTGGGTCGTCAGGATGACGCGCGTCCCTGCGCGCAACCGGCCGAGGGCCATCTCGATCTCGGGCACGTGTTGATGCTTCAGCACCTTGTAGGCCCGGACGTCGCCGTAGAGCTCGCCGAGCGACATCGCTTCGGTCGCCTGACGACCCGCACCCGTGACGCCGGAGTGCGCGCACACCACGATGTCGCCGTCGACCAGGCCGGCTTCGACGAGCGGCGCCGCGGCCGTGATCACCGCGGTCGCGTAGCAACCGGGATTCGCGACGAGCGTGGCCTCGGCGACCTGCGAGGCGAACAGCGAGGTCAGGCCGTACGGCACGCCCGGCGTGGCGCGGAACGCGTGCGACAGATCGACGACGCGCGTGGTCAGCTCGCCGGCGAGGGCCTTCGCTGCCTCGGGCGGCACGGCGAGGAGTGCGACCGTCGAGCGCTTGGCGATCGACTTCGCCTCCTCGGTGGTGACGAACGCGAGGTCACCGTGATCGCGCTGGGTCAGCTCCGCGACGAGCTTGCCGGCGTGGGTGTCACTGGCGGCGCACGCGAGGCGAGCCCCGGGATGCACCGCGAGCAGCTTCGCGAGCTCGAGCCCCGAATAGCCGGCGGCTCCGAACAGTGCGACTTCCACCACGGCGGCTTCTATATCACCCGCACCCCTCGACACCGCCTTGTCGGAGCACCTTTGACACGGCGAGTTGCAGGAATCCCGGTGAGTTGTGGCCGTTTGGTCGCTGCTCTCCACGATGCCCTGGCGACCGAGGTCGCGCACAAGACCCGCGAGCTCACCCACGTGAGCGAGTCCTTGACGACGCCGTAGCCCCTCCTCTGCGCTCGCTCGCGTTCAGCCGCGACGGCGACCGAACACGACTTCGAACGTGCGCTCGCCGTGGTGGCCGATGATCGGGGCCACCGAGCCGAGGTGCATCTGCGAGATCACGTCGCGTGCGCCTGCGCGGGCCGCCTCCGGCAACTTGTCGATCAGCCGATCGACCGCGACCTCGGCGATCGGGGACACCACCGTGGTGATCACGAGGTGACCACCCGTCGCCGCCTCGATCACCGCTCGCGCTCGATCCGCATCGCGACAGCTCCCGATCACGACTGCGTCGACACCTTCGGCCATCGCGGCCTCGACGCCCGACATCACATCGGGGACGTGCGTGCCGATCTGGCGCTGGCTGATCCACGGGCTGACGTGGACGATCTCGATCGCATCCTCGAGCACGACCACGCTCCGGCGGTCTTCTCCCAGCGAGCGGATCATCGCAGCGAGCGTGGTGGTCTTGCCCGAGCCCGATGGACCACCGACGATGATCAGGCCGCGATCTTCGAGCAGGTTATCCACCTCGTAGAGGCCGAGCTCCTCGAGGGTGGGCGGCGTGCCGGGCAGCAGTCGGAAGGTGGCGGCGGGTCCCCGGTGATCGCGGGTCAGTCGCACGCGCACGCGGCCGATGCCGTCGCTGTAGGTGAAGCCGGAGATGCCGCGCTCGAGCCACGTCGTGCGCACCTCGACGGGCGCCACGATCCCGATCTCGCGGGACAGCTGCTCGGGATCGAACGCCGACCGCACCGTGGTCGCCATCAGCTGGCCGTTGACGCGCATGTACGGCGCGTGCCCGGCGATCAGATAGACGTCGCTCGCGTTCTCGGCGCGTGCGTTCGAGGTCAACAGATCGAGCAGGGCGCTGCCGCTCGAGGTCTGGACGCCGCGCGGGGCCTCGTACTGGCCACGCTCGATGATGACGACCTGGCTCTCCTCGGCCGGTGTGGGCAGGACACCCGACACCGACTCGGGCTTGCGGGAGGGAATCGCATCGGACGATCGCGGCCGCTGGGCCGGCATCCCGTCGGACGGACGGCGGCGCTGCTCCGGGCGCGGTTGCTCTTGTCGAGGTTGCTCCTGTCGAGGCGCGCGGTTGGGACCGGAATCGTGACGAGGAACCGTGGGCTGCCCGCCGGACTGGCGCACCGCGGCCTGGTTGGGCGGCGTCATCTGCGGAACGCGCGCCGGTTGCGGGACGGGGGTGCGGCGCGACTCGGAGTACGCGAGCGGCTCGGCGGGTGCGGCGTGGCGCGGGTCTTCCTCGTAGGCGGGCTCGGCGTCGGCCTCGGGCGCGAGCTCGATGTAGACCTGCCAGAACCCGCGCTGCGGGTGGACGTCGATCGCGTAGCGGTACGCACCGGAGTCGAGCTCGAAGCGGGCCTGCCGGCTGGCATCGATCTGGTCGAGCACCATCGGTGGCGCGACATCCCGGACGAGATCGACGAGCTGCTCGTGCGGCGTGATCTGGGTGGAGCGGCGGTCACCGGTAGGAAACCGCAGCGTCACGGCCTGACCCGAGGCGAGCATGGCGCCGGACGCACCCGCCTTCTCGATCACGCGCATATAAAACTCGATGCGGCGCACCCGTCTACCAATCTCACTATCTCACGACGCGCCCCGTCGCGGGATCTGGCAGGGTAGCGAGCATGAGCAGTGAATCGGAGAAGCCGAAACCTCCGAAGGGCGAGCCCAACGCCAAGCCGGTCCCGGCGCCCGAGCCGGCGCCGGCGCTCGACGAACGCCGCCTCAAGCTGTCGGAGTTGCTTCCCTTCAGTAAGCTCCTCGATATCGGCGAGCTCACCCACGCAGCCCGCGATGGGCGAGGGATCGTCCGAGCGAATGCGGCCCTCGGGATGGCGGCCGCCGGGTATCCCGGGTTCGACCTGGTCACCCTGATCCGCGATAGCGAGGTCCAGGTCGCTGCGGCGGCGGCCGAGGCGGTGGCCTCGTTGGGGCCGGCGGTGCGGCCCTTGATCCCGCAACTCGTGTCGGCGCTCGACGGGGCGCAGCCCGAGGTGTTCGAGGCGATGCTCGGTACGCTCGCCGCGCTGATCGCGACCTGCGATGCCGAGCTGATCGGCGCGCTCGATGTCCCCGAGGACCTCGCGATGAAGACGATCAACGCGGCGGCGGCACGGCTCGGGGCGCGCGGCATCGCGTTCCTCGCCAAGGCGACGACCCACGATCGCAGCCGGATCCGCGTCAACGCGATCGCGGGGCTCGGTCGGCACGGCAAGCTCGATCCCGACGCGGCGATGGCATGCCTGACGGCGCTCGAGGCCGGCGATCCGGTCCCCGACGTCCGCACCGCGGCCAAGCAGGCGATGCTGGCGGTGGTCGCCCGCGAGAAGACGGTGGTCGTCGACAGGCTGCCGGTGATCCCGGACTTCGAGGCACGGAAGCTGTCTCCGGCCGAGCTCCTCGAGCACGAGGACGCGATCGATCTGGATCAGATGATCCACGCGCTCGAGGACGGTCGCGCACACGTCAAGATCAACGCGGCGCGTGCGCTCGGCATCAAGGCCGACAAGGCAGGGCGGGCGGCGCAGCCGCTGGGCTTGTTGCTCCGCGACAGTGTTCCTGCGGTCCGCCGCGAGGTCGCGCTCGCGCTCGGAAAGCTGGGCGCGGGTGGGACCGCCGCGGCGACCGATCTGGTCGGAGCGCTCGGTGATGTGGAGGTCGATGTCGTCGAGGCAGCGGGCGAGACCCTCACCCTGCTCGGCGGCGCGGCGCGCGAGGCGTTGCTCCGCGGACTCGATGCCGGAGGCGAGGCACACGGGCTGCGCGTCGGCGAGCTGATCGGCAAGCTGCCGGATGCCGCGAAGCTCCTCGCCGAAGCGTTCGCGTCGCCCGCGGTCAATGTTCAGGTCAACGCTGCCCTCGGCCTCGGGCTGTTGCGCGGCAGGGTCGGTGCGGGTCTCGCGGTCCTGCTCGGCGCTCGGACCGGCGGTGACGCCCGCACTCGCGAGGCGGTGCGGCGCGCTCTCGAGATGATCGACCCCAAGGACGAGGGAGGACCGAAGCACATCGCGATCGACGGCTTCGAGGATCGCTTCCTCTCCCTCGCCGAGCTGGCGAAGCCCGACCCACTGTCGACGCAGGATCTGGTCGCGTACCTGGCCGATGGCCGCGATCACGTGCGTGCGAACGCCGCGCTGTCCCTCGGTGCGCTCGACGCGCCCGGCGTCTCCGCGGTGCTCGGGGTTCGGTTGCGCGACGACTCGGCGCGCGTCCGCTCCGCTGCCGCCCAGGCGCTCGACAAGCTCGGCGATGCCGCGGTGGTCGAGTCCGGCTCCGATCTCGTCGGTGCGCTACGCGACACCGATGACAAGAACGCGGCGGCGGTCGCGACGATCTTGAAGGCGCGCAAGACCAAGATGATCACGGCGCTGATCCGCGGCCTCGAGACCGACGACGAGCGTCACGCCCGGCGCATCGTCGAGGTGATCGGGGTGCTCCCCGATGCGGCGGAGCTCCTGACCGATGCGTTCGAGAGTCCTGCGGTCAACGTCCAGGTCAACGCGGCGCTCGGCCTCGGACTGCTCGGCAAGGATCGCGTCGGCAAGGGCCGGCGCGCGCTCGAGAATGCACGCACCGGCGGCTGGGAACGAACGCGCGAGGCCGTGCGCAGGGCGCTCGAGCTGCTGGATGGACCGAAGTCCTCGGGTCCTGCGGCGATCGAGATCGACGGGTTCGAGACCCGCTACCTCGGGCCCGAGGCGTTCAAGGACGCGCCGCTTCCGCTCGCCGACGTCGCGACGCACTTGACCGACGGGCGCGGCATCGTGCGCGCGAATGCGGCCTCGGCGGTCGGTGCCGTCGGAGCACCGGCGGCCGGCTTCGCGAGCTCGCTCGCCGTGCTGTTGCGCGACGACGATGCGAAGGTGCGGATCGCGGCGGCGGGCGCCCTCGACAAGCTGGGCGACGACGTCGTCAAGGAATACGCGACGGATCTCGTCGGCGCGTTGCGTGGCGATGCCGAGGTCGCGAAGGCGTGTGCAGCGGTGCTGGCGGCGCGCAAGAGCCGCGTCCTCACGGCGCTCCTCAAGGGGCTCGAGACCGACGACGACACCCACGCGAAGCGGATCCTCGAGGTGATCAACGCACTGCCCGATGCGGCGGAGATCCTGGTCGATGCGATCGACAGTCCCGCCGAGAACGTCCAGGTCAACGCGGCGATCGGGATCGGGATGCTCGGCGCCAAACGGGCAGGAACATCCGGACGCAGAGCGCTGGAGACTCGGCGAACGGGTGGGTTTCCGCGCACGCGCGCGGCGGTGTTCAAGGGGTTGGCCCTACTCGACGCGGGCTAGGACAATGATCATAGTGCGTCGCCATGCTCACCATCCGAAACGCTGATGACCGCGGCCACGCCGATCATGGATGGCTCGATTCCCACCACACGTTCTCGTTCGCGGACTACCACGATCCGGCGCACATGGGCTTTCGTGCGCTGCGCGTGATCAATGACGATCGCGTCGCCGGCGGCAAGGGCTTCGGTGCGCACCCGCATCGCGACATGGAGATCATCTCGTACGTCCTCGAGGGCGCGCTCTCGCACGCGGACTCGACGGGCAACGGCGGCGTGATCCGTCCCGGCGACGTCCAGAAGATGAGCGCCGGTCGCGGCGTCACGCACAGCGAGAGGAACCCGGAGACGGTCCCGGTTCACTTTCTCCAGATCTGGCTGATGCCCACCGAGCGGGGCATCGCACCGAGCTACGAGCAGAAGTCGTTCCCCGACGCCGACAAGCGGGGGAAGCTGCGCGTCGTCGCGTCGCCCGACGGGCGTGACGGCAGCATCGTGATCCACGCGGACGCGGTGCTCCACGCCGGGCTGTTCGATGTCGGGGAGAAGGCCGAGCTCGCCCTCGCGCCGGATCGCCACGCCTGGATCCAGGTCGCGCGTGGCCTGGTGCGAGTGAATGGACAGGAGCTCGTCGAGGGCGACGGGGCCGCGCTGTCGAACGAGACCAAGGTGGCGATCGAAGGCGTCGCCGACGCCGAAGTGCTCGTGTTCGATCTGGGGTAGGTCAGAGCGCGTCCCCTGCGCCGATCGCCCGGGCGAGGTGCTCGAGCGCACGCACGACCTCGGTACGCGTTGCAGGAGGCATCGAATCGATCGCGTCGATGATCTTCGGCTGCGGCACGGTGGGGCCGTTCGCGGCGATCTTGTTACCCGCGGCGGTCAGCTTGAGTTGGACGCGGCGGCGATCCTCCGGGGACGGCTTGCGGGTGACCAGACGCTTGGTCTCGAGCCGCGACACGACGATGGACACGGAGCTCTGATCGGTGAGCGTGCGCTCGGCGAGCTCGGCCAGCGATCCGGCCGGGGATTCCGCGAGGCTGAGCAGTACGAACAGCTGCGCCGCGGTCAGGCCGTAGGTGGTCTCGGCTTCGCGGTCGGCGAGCCGCAGGAGCCGAATGATCCGGCGGAGTGCGACCAAGGCCGCCGCGGAATCCGAGCTCGACATCGCGGTCACTGTAGCCCTGTCATCACCTGCCAGACACACCACGGAACCTAAAGCTTGGATCGATTGGATCGATTCAGGAGGTCGCGCGTTTGGCGTCTGACATGGAGGCATCCATGGGCACGCGACTTCTCTGCTCGATAGGCCTACTCGCGGGGATAACCGCGTCTGGGTCAGCGAGTGCACAACAAACCCTGATCGCCACGGATCGGCTCGAGGCGACGATGATCGCCACCGGTCGCGACGAGGCGATCCCACTCGTCGAGGAACGGCTCACCGTCGCGATCGACGGCCAGCACGCGACGACCACGCTCCTGCAGGTGTTCCAGCACGGCAACGGCACGCAGATCGAGGGCCGCTACAAGCTGCGGCCTGGGCTCGGCAGTCGGGTCGAGGGGTTCTCGTACTGGAACGGCGAGGCCAAGATCGTC
>JANNBP010000099.1:0-1775 GCA_031385555.1 Deltaproteobacteria bacterium
AGCCCGTAGAGCAGCCACGATCCAAAGGTCGGCAGACCCGCCAGGAAACGTCCAGTGTGGATGATGCGCAGGGCGGATTCATGGTCCACCGATCCGGTAGTCATCGAGCGCCACCGACTGCCTGCGGACGACGACCGTGCGACCGATGCGACCGAGACCGAGACCCTTGAGGTTCTCGACCATGCGGTAGTTCACACCGATGCAGCTACGGATCTGCTTGATCTTGAGCTTGGCCTTCACGGCGTCACCTCGGGGGTCGCAACCTTCTTCTTCAGCTTCTTGCCGGTGTGAACCGTCAGCTCGCCCGTCTGCTTCCGGCGCTTGGCCGCAATCATGTCGAGGCTCTTGAGCTGGCGAAGCGCCTCGAGCGTCGCATGAACGACGTTGTGGGGGTTCGCGCTGCCGATGCACTTGGTGAGGATGTCGTGGATGCCAGCCGACTCGACGACGGCGCGAACTGCACCGCCGGCGATGACGCCTGTTCCCGCCGACGCAGGACGGAGGAAGACGCGACCTGCGCCGAAGTGCCCGAACGACTCGTGCGGGATCGTGAAACCGTCGAGGGGAACCTTGAACAGGTTCTTGCGAGCCTGGTCGTTGCCCTTGCGGATGGCCTCGGGGACCTCATTGGCCTTGCCGAGCCCAACACCCACGTGACCGCTCTCGTCGCCGACGACGACGAGGGCTGCGAAGCTGAAGCGGCGTCCGCCCTTCACGACCTTCGCAACGCGGTTGATGTGGATGATGCGCTCCTTGAGCTTGTCTTCGTCGATGTGCTCGATGGCCATAATCAGAACTCCAGCCCGGCTTTGCGGGCCGCTTCAGCAAGGGCCTTCACTCGGCCGTGGTACATGTACCCGTTGCGATCGAAGACGACCTTCTTCACGCCCTTGGCGAGAAGCTGCTTCGCGACGGCTTCGCCTACGAGCTCGGCAGCGCCGGTCTTGTTGGCGTCCTCCGCCTTCGGCTTGACGTCCTTCGCAAGAGTCGAGGCGTGCGCGAGCGTCTTGCCCGCGACGTCGTCGATGACCTGCGCATACATGTGACTGAGGCTGCGGAAGATCGTGAGGCGGGGACGCTCGGCGGTCCCGCTGACGTTTCCACGGACACGGAGCTTACGGCGCTCGCGACCAATGAGACGACTACCCATGATTTCCTACTTTCCGCCCTTCGCAGCCTTGCCGGCCTTCTCGCGGACTTTCTCGCCCTGGAAGCGAACACCCTTGCCACCGTAAGGCTCCGGCGGGCGAAACCCGCGGATCTTGGCAGCGGTCTGGCCCATCGTCTCCTTGTCGGCGCCCGACAGGATGATGAGAGTGCCCTTCGAGTCGCCGGGGATCTCGACCTTGATCCCGTCGGGGATCGGGAAGTTCACCGGATGCGAGAAGCCGAGCGAGAGGTTGAGGATCTTGCCCTTCACCTCGGCGCGGTAACCCGTTCCGACGAGCTGCAGCGTCTTGACGTAGCCCGTCGAGGCGCCGGTGATCATGCCGTTGATGAGCGACCGGGCCAGGCCCTGGAAGCGTGCGCCATCGCGACCGACGACGGTCGGGAGAACGAGGATCTCGTTGCCTTCGACCTTCACCTTGACGTTCGGCATCAGCGGGCGAGACGCGGTGCCCTTCGGGCCCTTGATCTCGATGTTGCCGTTGTTGATCGCGAACGTGGTGCCCTTGGGGAGCTCCACGGGACGCTTGCCGACGCGCGACTGGCGCATCTGGTCGGGGCGGAGGCTGATCGGCGCAGCCGCCTCGTGAGTAGTTTCGTTGGGGGAG
>JANNBP010000493.1:0-20493 GCA_031385555.1 Deltaproteobacteria bacterium
TCTCGCCGGAGCAGGCGCGCAACGAGCACCTCGATCCGCGCAGCGACGTGTTCTCCGTCGCCGTGTTGCTGTGGGAGCTGATCTGCAATCGCAGGCTGTTCTCGGGGCTCGGCGATCTCGAGGCGCTGCGTGCGGTGCGCGAGGCGAAGGTGCCGCGTCCGCTCGAGATCGATCGCACTCTAGTTCCGGAGATCGACTCGCTGCTGATGGCAGCGCTGTCTCGCGACTCGAAGAATCGTCCGACCGCCGGACAGTTCGGCCAGAAGCTGCGCGCGATCCGGTACTCGCTCGAGGTCACCGTCGGTGATCCGGCGAGCGAGCTCGCACGCGTGATCGAGAATGCCGACGAGGTGCAGCGGCAGAGTGTGCAGATGCTCGCGCAGCACCTCCCCGTGAGTGCCGGCAATAGCTTCAGCGGGCTCGAGGGCTCGGAGGCCGGCGAGCACACCGTGATCCGGATCCGCACCGCCGACGATTTCGCGACGCGCGACAAGGACGGCGAGAGCGTCGCGAAGGCGCGCATGGTGATCGATCGGTTCGAGGAGGAGGAGACGCGGCAAGCGCAACTCTCCGGTGATCAGCTCAAGGTGCTGCGCAACGGCCGGCGCGACAGCGCGCAGATCGAACCGCCCAGACCACCGCGGTTGCCGGGCGTGTCGGCGGAGCGCCCTGCACCCGCGCGCGCACGCCGCCCCACCGAGGAGCCCACGGTGGCGCGTCCCCCGATGCGCCCCGACGAGCTCGCGATGTATCCATCGGGTGACGAGCAGGGCGGCGGGTTCGATTCCGACGAGAGCACCAAGCTGCTCGCGCCCCGGCCCGGGCTCGGGTTGCCCCGCTCGGCGACCCAACCTCCGCCGCCGATGCCGACGGCGCGATCGCGCAATCCATCACCGCCGCCCTTCACGAGCCCCGGCACCGTGCACGAGCGCGCCGGCGTTCCAGGGTTGCCGCCACGCGGTGGCCAGGATTCGACGATCGACGAGCAGCAGAGCATCAGCATCACGCCGCAGCCGCCGTTGCTACCGCCACCACCGGCGATGCCGATGGGCATGCCGCCGAACATGCAGAACATGCCGCAGGGAATGCCGCCCGGCATGCAGCCGAATCCGATGATGCAGTCGAATCCGATGATGCAGCCGAATCCGATCCACATGACCGGCATGCCGACCGGTGGAATGCCGCCGCACATCGGGGCGACGCAGAGCATGCCGCCGGGGTTTCCACCTACGCCGCGTCCGAACACCGCGCAACCGTTCCCTCCACCGCAGGGCGGTCCGTACCCGATGTGGGGTGCGCAGCCGCAGCTTCCGCCGGTCTATCCGCAGCGACCGAGCGTGCCCGTGATCGGATTCGAGCGCGGCAAGCGCGAGACGTCCATGAAGACCTGGGTGCTCATCCTCGGCGCCGTGGTGATGGCGGCGGTCGCGTTCGCGATCACGCGCCTGTTCCTGACCTGATCGGCGAGCCCGCGCGTTGGTAGCCCGATGGCGCTACCCCCGGTTCGCGAAGATCGCGATGGATCCTCGGCACTTGTCGGATTTCGTGAATTGGTAAGTCACGAAATCACCCATTCTCCGCACGTGGGGTCTGAAATGCAGGCTCGCGCACTCTCCCCCCCCATGACCGACGAGCCTCGCCCTGATCCGATCGTTTCACTGCTCCAGCTAGGACAGCACCGCGAGGCGCTCGCCACATGCGTGCGAGAGCACGGTGCCGTCCTGGGTAGAACCTGCATGGCGCTGCTCGGCTCGCAGGCCGATGCCGACGAGGCCGTGCAGGAGACGTTGCTCCGCGCACATCGCGCGATGCCGACGTACCGCGGTGAAGGAACGATCAAGGCGTGGCTCTGTGGAATCGCGCGGCACGTCTGCGCACACATGCTCGAGACCCGTCGCAAGGGTCGAGAGCTCGCACTCGTACCGGTGCCCGACACCGATCACGGGCGTGAAGCCTTGGCTGCGAAGCAACAGGCGCGCGCACTCCGCGAAGCGCTTGCCCAACTGAAACCCAGCGAGCGCGACGTGCTCGTCCTCCGCTTCGTAGCGGGGCTGTCGAGTCGCGAGATCGCGGTCGCTATCAACGGAGACGAGGCTGCCGCGCGCAAACGCATCAGCCGCGCACTCGCCCGTCTTCGCACTGCTCTTCCAGGAGATTCTTTATGACGCCCGAATGCAGTTTGGTTCAGGACGACCTCGCCGACCTCGTCGCCGGTGACTCGGCCACGATCGCGCGCCACGCCGATCACCTCGCGGGTTGCGACGACTGTCGCGATGCCCGCCACGACGCCGCACAGCTGTCGTCCACCCTCGGCGCCGCGGGTGCCGACTACGTGCTGCCGAGCGACATGCTCGATCGCGTGATGGCTGCTGCAGCGACCAGCCCTTCGTCGACGCTGCAGATGCCGACGGTCGCGCCGGCTCCTGCGATAGCGCAGGGCTCGCAACAGCTTCCTCCGCCGGCAGCGCAGGTGATGGCACCGCAGGCTGTCCAGGTGATCGCACCGCAAGCTGCCCAGGTGATCGCACCGCCCACGCCGATCACGTCGGCGAAGCACCCCAAGGGTATTGGCTCGCCGGGCGGCTCGCTGGCAAAGTCCCGCAGCAAGCTCGCTGCCGTGGCGGCGATCGCTGCGATGGCGGCCGGTGGCATCGGCATCTATGCCGCGACGCGCGACTCGGACAAGCCGGGAGAAACGATCACGACCGGCAACAAGCTGCCGACCGGCAAGATCGCGAAGGTCCTCCAGGTCGATCGCGCCGCGAAGAGCGGTGGGGCAGGCCTCGAGAAGAAGGTTGGTAACGACTGGCGCCCGGTCCGCGCCGACGACACGCTCGACGGCGGCTCCGAGCTGCGCACCGACGAGCGCACCCGCGCCGCGATCGAGCTCGCCGATGGCACGCGGTTCACGCTCGATCACAACACCACGCTGGCCTTCGACGCCGGCGATGTGCGCAAGACCAAGCTGACCTCCGGTCGCCTCGTGGCAGACGTCATCCACGTCGACAACGCACCGGCCGTGATCGAGACGCCGTCGGGTCGCGTCGACGTGCTCGGCACCAAGTTCGCGCTCACCGCGACGCCGAAGCTCACGGTCGTCCAGGTCGTGCGCGGTGAGGTCATCCTGACCACCGCGAGCGGATCGAAAGACTCGGTGCGCGCTGGTGAAGAAGGCGTGATCGACAACGGCGCGCTCGCCGTCAACGCGGCTCCGGGACTCGCCCGCGAGGTCGAGTGGAGCGAGCTCGGCGAGAAGAAGCAGGACACGCAGACCGGATCCGGTCTCGGCGCCCTGCGCGCCTACAAGCCGGGCGAAGCGCGCGATCGCGACTGGAACCTCGCGCTCGCGAATCACGACGTCAAGGTCCGGATCGTCGGGCCGGTCGCGCGCACCGAGATCACCGAGACGTTCCGCAACGACTCCGATCAGACGCTCGAAGGCGTCTACGCGTTCCCGCTGCCGTCCGATGCGCAGATCGATGGCCTCGAGCTCGACGTCAAGGACGCGCCGGGTGGCTTCGAACAGGGCGCGTTCCTCGACAAGGCGCGCGCGCAGAAGATCTGGAACGGCGTGATCGAAAAGGCCACGCAGAGGAAGCTCGAGATCGCGCAGGACGAGATCATCTGGGTCGACGGCTCGTGGCGCGATCCGGCGCTGCTCGACTGGAAGCGCGGCGGCCGGTTCGAGCTCCGCATCTTCCCGATCCCGGCGAAGGGCTCGCGCACGATCAAGATCGCGTACACGCAGGTGGTGACGCCGCGTGGACCGTATCGCCAGTACGTCTATCCGCTGCCGCACTCGGCCGATGGCTCGACGGTCGCCGACAACATGACGGTCGACGTCGAGGTGCGCGGTGCGCAGCAGGGCCAGGTTCGCGCGGCGGGGTACGACCTCAACGCGGATCCGGCGCGTGCGGACGTCAACGCTCTGACGCTCAAGCAGACCGGCTTCGTGCCGCGCGGTGATCTCGTCGTCGACTACAAGGCGACCGACGGAGATGCCGAGGTGCGTGCGTGGACGTTCACCGGCGGGTTCGCCGTCGCCCCCGACGCGAAGCTCGCCGAAAAGAAGAACGTCGGGATCGATCCCAAGGTGATCGACGAGCAGAAGACGGTCGCCGCCGATGCACGGCCGACCGCCGTCGTCGCGCTGCGGCCCAAGCTGCCGCGCTGGCGCGAAGCACACGAGCACGACTACATGATCGTCGTCGACTCGAGCCAGTCGATGGTGGGCGAGCGCTACACCCGCGCCACCGAGCTGACGCAGCGCCTCGTCGAGCAGATGGATCGCCGCGACCGCTTCAGCGTGATGGCGTGCGATAGCGAGTGTCGCGAGCTCGGCGCCATGCGTTCGCCGTCGGTCGCCTCGGCGAAGGACGCGAGCGTGTGGCTCGGCCAGCAGCCCGCGGCCGGAGCATCCGACATCGTGTCGTCGATCCGCAGTGCCGCGGGCAAGCTCGCCGCAGACAACGGGGCGAACAACGGGCGGGAACGCTGGGTGATCTTCGTCGGTGACGGCTTTGCCAGCACCGGCTTCCGCAAGGCCGGCGATGTCGAGGCCGCGATCTCCGCGACCACGAAGGGTGTCAACGTCTCGACCATCGGGCTCGGCACGGATGCCGACTCGGCGGTGCTCGGCGCGGTCGCGCGCGGTGGCGGCGGTAGCTACCTCGCGTGGGTGCCGGGTCAGTCGGTGAAGACCGCCGCGATGGCGAGCCTCGAATCGACGTTCGGTGGGGCGCTACGCAACGCGACCATCGAGCTCCCCACCGGCCTCGCCGATGTCGCACCGACGGTGCTGCCGACGATCCGCACGGGTGAAGAGGTACTCGTCGCAGCTCGCCTCACCGGTGACGTCCAGGGCGACATCGTCCTGCGCGGCACGGTGGGCGGGGAGAAGTTCGAGCAGCGTTATCCGCTCAAGCTCGCCGCCTCGGCGGGTGCGGGCAACCGCTTCGTGCCGCGCCTGTGGGCGTCGCTCGCGATCGAACAGCTCGAGCGCCAGGCCAAGGGTGAGGACCGCGCGAAGATCGTGGCGCTGTCGCAGGGCTACGGCGTGATGTCGAAGGAGACGTCGCTGCTCGTGCTCGAGTCGCAGGCGATGTTCGATGCATTCGGTGTCGATCGCACGGTGCCGACGACGAAGTTCACCGGCCAGGAGTCGCTCGACGAGGTGGTGTCGTCGGGAACCATGGCGCTCGACGAAGGAACGATGGGCAAGAAGGATGCGGAGAAGGACTCGGCGGGGCCGCGCAAGGCCGCCGCCGCACCCGCTGCCGAAGCGACGAGCTCGCCCGGTGACGTGGGTGGAGCGGCGGATCCGGCGCCGATGGCCAAGAGGCCGATGCCGACGATGCCGACGCGACGCGCCGACTTTGGCCGCGGCCGCGGTGGACCCGGTGGCATGTTCGCGATGCGCCGCTCGTGGGTGCGCGTTCCTTCGGTGTCCGCGTACGACAGCGTGAACCCGGCGATCACGAAGGCGATCGGCGATGCCGAGCGCGCCCTCGCGAAGTCTCCCGATAGCCGCGAGCGCCATCGCGCCCTCGTCCAGGCGCTGTCCTACGCCGGCGAGATCGATCGCGCACATGCAGTCGCTACCAAGTGGCTCGATCGCGACCGCCTCGACCCGCAGGCCCTCGGCTATCAGGCCGATCTGCTCGGTCGCGACGGCAAGCGTGACGAAGCGCTCCGCCTGCTCGCCGGGGTCGTCGACCTCGACGCCGATCGCGTCGCGACGCACGAGCGCATGGTGACTGCCTACGAGCACGTCGGCCGGATGACGCAAGCGTGTGGTCACCGCATCGCCCTCGCCTCGATCCAGGGCAAGGATGCGAAGGCTGGAGCCGCCGCGGTGCGGTGCCTGCGGACGCTCAACCGCGACGTGGATGCGCAGCTCGTGATCAAGGGTCTCGAGAACGAAGCGACCCGCGCCGCGACCGAGAAGGCGCTGCTCGATGCCCCGCCCGCTCCCAAGGCCGGCGGTGACCTCGTCGTCGACGCGCGCTGGGGTGCCGGTGCGGATCTCGATGTCTCGCTGGTCACGCCCGACGGCACGCGCGTGTCGTGGATGGGTGGTCGCAGCGACATCCGCGTCGTCGATGCCACCAGCACGGAGAAGGAGCAGCTGACCCTCAAGTCGCTCAAGCGCGGTCACTACCTGCTCGAGGTGGCGCGTGGCGTGCCGTCGACGAACACCGTGCGCGGCACGCTCGACATCGTGGTGCTCGGCAGCAAGAAGTCGATCCCGTTCGAGCTCACCGGTGCGCGCAAGACCGTGGCTCGCGTCTCGGTCAACCTCGAGGAGCGCGTCGAGACCATCGATACGGGTGCCCCCGTGGTCGTCTCGTTCGGCACCATCCCGAACCCGCAGGCGCGCCGGATCATCCTGGCTCGCTCGGGTAGCGTGCAGGGCTGCTTCGACGGTACTCGCTCGGGTCGGATGATGGTGACGTTCACGGTGTCCGATCAGACCGGCACCCAGGTGACCGTCACCGGAGGTCAGCCGAACGAGAACGCGTGCGTACAGGGTGCACTCGGCATCCACCTCGAGGGCACGACCGGAACGTTCCGTGTCCCGATGTCGTTCGCCGCGAAGTACTCGGCCGACTGACGGTCGACCCTCTCGACCCTGGTTCGAGCTCAGGTCCGCCCGCTCGAACCTGCTTTCGTTTCGCCGCTCGCCACCAGTCTGCTGGTTCCGCGTGTCCATGCCTTCGTTGGACCAGTGGGTGGCGAGCGGCGGTTTTTTCGGTTGCTGCGATCACTCCCACTTGGCTTCGAGCTGACAGTACTCGTCGCCGCGCGTGCGGCACAGCGGCTCCTCGGTCTTGACGTGGAGCCCACCCGACAGCTCGATCGACCGCTCGGCCCAGCCCTGCACCGCCATGCAGTGCACGCGATGCGGTGTGGCGAACCCGCGGATCCGCAGCACCGCCGTCTTGGGACCGCGCGTCAGCACCTCGAGGTACCCGGAGTCGTAGTGCGCGCTCCACAGCCGCACGGCCCGCCCGAGGATCCAGTGCGTGGTGCCGACCTTGAAGAACAGCCGGTAGATCGTCGTGAGATTCGCGTCGGCGCCGTACCGACCGAGCTCGTGGATCAGGCCGAGGTCACCTTTTCCGAACACGCGGTCGATCACCTCGTTGAGCTCGATGAACTGCTCGAACGGGTACCACGTGGCCTTGTTGACGCCCTCGACGAGGGTGTGGAGGAGGTCCGGCGAGGCCCGGGCGCGCAGGCGCTCCATTCCAGCGGCGCCGTGCCCCAACTGCACCCACAGGACGCGCGACGACAGCGCGCTGCCCTTGACGTTCGCCACGTCCCTATCCTACTCCGCTCGGGTGAGTACGAGCCAATCTCCTGATCCGCTCCGCCGCCTCGAAGACATGGAGGCGCGCGCCCAGCTCGCTGGGGGCAAGGCCCGGGTCGACAAGCAACACGAGGCCGGCAAGCTGACCGCGCGCGAGCGCATCGAGGCGCTGCTCGACGAGGGCAGCTTCGTCGAGCTCGACAGGTTCGTCACCCACCGCTGCGCCGACTTCGGCATGCAGGAGCAGAAGATCCTCGGTGACGGGGTCGTCACCGGGCATGGACTGGTCGACGGCCGACAGGTGTGTGTGTTCGCCCAGGACTTCACGGTGTTCGGCGGCTCGCTGTCGGGTGCCTACGCCCAGAAGATCTGCAAGGTGATGGACCTCGCCACCAAGATCGGGTGCCCCGTCGTCGGGCTCAACGACTCGGGTGGTGCGCGCATCCAGGAGGGTGTCGAGTCGCTCGCCGGCTACGCCGACATCTTCTTGCGCAACGTCCTGACCAGCGGTGTGGTCCCGCAGCTGTCCGCGATCATGGGGCCGTGCGCCGGCGGCGCCGTGTACTCGCCCGCGATCACCGACTTCATCCTGATGGTCGATCGCACGTCGTACATGTTCATCACCGGTCCCGAGGTCATCAAGACGGTGACTCACGAGGAGGTCTCGAAGGAGCAGCTCGGCGTTGCGATGACGCACGCGAGCAAGTCCGGGGTCTCGCACTTCACGGAGCTCGACGAGGTCTCCTGCATCCAGCGCCTCCGCGAGCTGTTGTCGTTCATGCCGAACAACAACAACGAGGATCCGCCGCTCCGGCCGACGCAGGACCCCGCCGATCGCGCCGACGCTGCGCTCGATACGATCGTCCCGCTCGAATCGAACAAGCCCTACGACATCAAGAAGATCATCCATGCCGTCGTCGACGACGGGCACTTCGTCGAGGTCCACAAGGACTACGCGAAGAACATCGTGTGCGGCTTCGCACGCTTCGAGGGTCGCTCGACCGGCATCGTCGCGAACCAGCCGAATCACCTCGCGGGTTGCCTGGATATCGATGCGTCGATCAAGGCCGCGCGGTTCGTGCGGTTCTGCGACTGCTTCAACATCCCGCTGGTCACCTTCGTCGACGTCCCCGGGTTCCTGCCCGGCACCAACCAGGAGTATGGCGGCATCATCAAGCACGGCGCGAAGCTGCTCTACGCGTTCGCCGAGGCCACGGTCCCCAAGATCACGGTGATCACGCGCAAGGCGTATGGCGGGGCCTACGACGTCATGGCGTCGAAGCACATCCGCGCCGACATCAACGTGTCCTATCCCGCCGCCGAGATCGCCGTGATGGGCCCCGAGGGTGCGGTCAACATCATCTTCAAGTCCGAGCTCGACAAGATCACCGACCCGACCGAGAAGGCTGCCGCCCGGAGCGCGTTCACCGCCGACTACAAGGAGCGGTTCGCCAACCCCTACAAGGCCGCCTCCCTCGGCTATATCGACGAGATCATCCGGCCCCGCGACACCCGCTGGACCATCGTCCGCTCGCTCCGCACCCTCGCGAACAAGCGCCAGAGCAACCTTCCCCGCAAGCACGGCAACATTCCGTTGTAGCCGCTGTAGTACGTAGCCGCTGTAGTACGATGAGCCGCATGTTTCGGGGGATCGCGCTCCGCGTGCTGCTACTCGTCGCGACGTTGTTCGCCGGCACCGTCCGTGCCGACGACCAGCCCAGCTCTGCACAAAAAGCCGCGATCTTCGCGAAGCCCTCGGTCGTACGCGTGCTCGGCTTCTACGAGATCACGTTCACGCTCGGTGGCAACACCGCCAAGGAGTACGTCGGGGGCATGGGCTCCGGCTTCTTCGCGTCGTCGGATGGCTACGTCGTCACCAACGCGCACGTCGTCGAGGACATCAAGAAGGGCGACGAAGAAGCGAAGAAGACCGCGCTCCGCCAGCTGTTCCAGAAGCTCTCGCGTACGCCGGACTTCGCCCGCGCCAGCGACCAGCAAAAGCTCGAGGTCTACAACGCGCTCGCCGCCAGCGCCTCGGTCACCCGCAACAACGACATCGTCCTCGCCGACGGCGCGAAGATGAAGTACGAGGTCGTCCAGTACGGCAAGCCGGGCGAAGGCACCGACGTCGCGGTCATCAAGGTCGACACCAAGGACGCGCCGAACCTGACGATCGCCGACTCCGACCGGGTCGAGCTCCAGGACAAGGTCCTCGCGATCGGCTACCCGGGTGCCGCCGACATGCAGGGCCTGCTCGACGACAAGTCGCAGCTCGAGGCCTCGATCAACGACGGCGCGATCTCCGCGATCAAGCGGACGCCCTCGGGTGACCCGATCATCCAGATCACGGCGTCGATCACGCACGGCAACTCCGGCGGCCCGACGATCAACGACAAGGGCGAAGTCATCGGTCTCTCGACGTTCGGTTCGAAGGGTGAGGTCCAGGGCTTCAACTTCATCGTCGCGTCGCAGACGGTGAAGCGGTTCCTCAAGGACGCGAAGGTCAACACCGGGCCGTCGTCGACGGCCAAGGCCTGGCGCAAGGCGCTCGAGGCGATGTGGGCCGGCGATCTCGACGCCGCGATCCAGGGCTTCGACGAGGTCCAGACGCTGTTCCAGAACCACGCCGAGGCGCCGCGCCAGATGAAGCACGCGCGCACGATGAAGAAGGAAGGCAAGGGCAAGAAGCCCGCCCCGGTAGCGGCGGAAGGTTCGGCGAGCGAATCGAGCAGCGGTGGTGGCGGCTCGGGTGCGGGCATCGCCGTCGCGTTCATCCTGATCGGTGTGATCGCGCTGGTCGTGGTGCTCGTCGTGATGAAGAAGAAGAAGTCGGGCGTGCCGGGTCAGCATCCTGGTCAGCAGGTCCGTCCGCAGATCGGTCATCCCGGTCAGCCGCCGATGGGGCATCCCGGTCAGCCGCACATGCAGCCGCCTGGGTATGGACAACCGCAGCAGCAGGTCGCACGGACGATGGCGATCGGTGGGCAGCAGCAACACGCCCCCGTGGCAGCGACAGCGTTCGGGACGCTGACGCTCGGTTCGCTGACGTGCACACGCGGGCTGCTGATGGGGCAGCGCTTCACGTTCGGCCCGCAGGGTCTGCTGATCGGTCGGCAGCCCGGCGTGGCGCAGATCGTGATCAACGACCCGCGCTCGTCGGGCAAGCACGTGTGGATCGGCTACGAGAACGGGACACTGGTCGCGATCGACCAGGGCACGACCAACGGTACGTTCGTCAACGACGTGCGCAATGGACGGATCAGCAAGGCGCCGCTCAAGGATGGCGACACGGTGATCGTGAGTGAGCCCGACTGTCTGAGCCTGACGATCAAGCTGAGCTAGCTCGGTTTCTGATCCGCTCGCGCAACGCCGCGATCTGGGAGCTCGGGGCCAGCGTCTCGGCGCAATTTCTCGAAGGAGGATGGTCGTGGGTCTACATCGTAGCGGAGCACGAAGCCGCTGATCTCTCGAGGCCACGGCTCGCCGAACGTGTAGCCCTCGAGAAAGTCCAGCATGCCGTCTCGAAGGAACAACACGAAGCCCGCACCATGTGCGAGCCCGGGAATCGTGGCGTTCACGTCCCCGAACGGGATTCGACCAGCGACTCGTGGAAGTCCGTCGGGAACCTCGAAGTTGCAGTAGAAGCCAACACCGGTGTGTTTTCGATCAGCCACCCGGGTCGCTGCCGCCTGGGTTCGAAGAATCTCGAGCACTGGATGATCGCCATCGAGAATCTTGTCGAGCACCGCTCGCTCGAGCGCATTGAGTGGTTCGGACATCCTACGCTTTGATTCGCGTACCCGGCGCCATCGCTCACGTGTCTCGGGCGATGCCATCGTCCAGGAGAACACGCGCATCTCGTCGAGCCATTGGATCCGTTGAGAGAGCGTGCTGCGGGCGAACCGCTGCAACATCTCGTCCGAAACTTCATAGGTGAAGCCCTCGTCGTCGTCACTCACGACCAACTCCCTTGGAGAGCCGTTCCAGGTGCTCTAAGTCGGAGCGGTCCTGTGGGCGATTCGCTCGTCGCTTCATGGCCACGAGATCGGCAAGCGAGACCACGCATACGACCAGGTCATCAGCCGTGCGGCGAACGGACCGCGACACGATTCCATCTGGATCTAACGAAGGCGCAACAAGGATGTCGACCTCACGCATCGACCTCCAACTCGGTTCGTTTGGAGACGTCTGAGATCGACTCGAGGATGAACGGAAGGCGACAAAGCAGTCCGAGGCCCTCGAGTAAGAGACGGCAACTGCGCAACGACTCCTCGTCAGTGGCAACCACGATAGCGACGTCGTAGGTCATACGGCACACCGTGGAGGTTCACCGCAACGCCACCAACGACGGCGTAGCTGATGTTGGCAGCTTCGAGCGCTGCAAACATCTCTGATGAACACGGCCTCAGGATACCCCGAGCCTCGACAACGTGAACCTGTAGATCGGTCAGCGCGCCAGCGTAAGGCTCAGCATGAACGTACGCCCGTTCTGGGGCATCACGTTCGCCGCGTACGGTGCGGCAGGGAGCGCGTACTGCCAGTTGAACAGGTTGTAGACGCCGCCCGCGTAGCGCAGGCCGTGCTTGGCGATGACGCCGGAGAGCACGATGTCTGCGATCACGGCGCGGTCGGTCTTGGCGTTCAACGTGGTGTCGATCCGGCGACGATCCTCGAAGGCGGCGCGCACGGCACCGGAGAGCGTGCTCGGGATGATCGGGACGATGAACTTCGCCGCGGCGTAGTGCGTCGGAGCGTTCGGGAGGACCCGGCTCTGGCTCGCGCCCGGATCGGCGACCGGCGCCGCGGTATAGCGACCGTTGACGTAGCCGTAGTTGAGCGACGCCATCATGCCGGCACGAAAGTCGCGGCGAAGCTCGAGGTCGGTCCCGAGGAGCCGCAGATCGGCGTTGCTGTTGCGGTAGTAGATCGCTGCCGCGTCGGCACCACTCTGTGCGGCGCACGCGTCGCCGACGGGCACGGTCTCGATGAAGTCGCGCGCGAGCGTGCCGTGCAGCGAGGCGAGACCGACCCAGTCGGGGTTGAAGCGGTGGCTGCCCTCGAGCTCTGCCGAGTAGATGTTCTCGGGGGACAACTTGCTACCGCACGTCGTGCTCTGGACCTGCGTGACACCGGCGTCGTTGTAGAAGAACTCGTAGGCGCTCGGTGAGCGGAAGGCGCTACCGCCCATCAACTTGATGATGTCCTTGTCGGTCGGGCGCGCGATGATCGCGAGGCGCGGGGCAAACGCCGGGAACGTCGTGGCTCCCTCGTCCATCGCGAAGGCGTTGCCCTCGAGGTTCCAGTAGTCGAAGCGCAGACCGCCCTGGATGCGGAGGCGCTTCGAGGGGCGCCAGTCGACGAGCCCGCTCGCCGACAGCACCTGATAGGGCGTGTTGACGTGGAGGCCGGGCTCGATCGTCTCGTGCGCGAGATCGAAGTTGCCGCCCTCCATGTTGACGCGCGTGTGGATGGTGGCGTCTCCGCCGATCGAGACGCGCAGCTTCGGCGTGAGCTCGTGCGTGACGCGGGCCTCGGCGCCGCCCCACCAGCTCTTGTAGGTCTCGAAGTAGTTTGTCGAGTCCGGCTGATCCGGCACCGGCGTCTCGACGTCGTACCAGTAGTCGAGGTGGTAGTAGGCGTAGTTGAAGTGCGTGCGCGCGAGGAGCTTGGTCTTCTTGTCGAGGTTGGTCTTCAGCTTGAGCTCGGCGAGGAATCGCTGATCGTCGCCGTGGTTGCGCGGGTCCCCGAACCGCGACGAGTAGTTGCCGGTCGGCACCTTGATCTCGCGCGAGGTCCAGAACGTCTGCAGCGTCAGGTCCTTCCACCACGCCTTGGCGGTCGCGGTGTACGCGTCGAACGCGTCGAAGTTCGCGGTCTCCATGCCACCGACGGTGACCGTGCGGCCCTGCGAGGTCGCACCGGCGACGGAGGCCCACATCCCGAGGTCTCCCCGCTTCTCGGTGAACCCGACGCGCGCACGAGCGGTCGAGTTGTCGTAGCTCGAGATCGCGCCGTGAACGCCGTCGGGCTCCTCGCGATCCTTCATCACCAGGTTGACGACGCCCGAGACCGCGCCGGTACCGTAGAGCACCGATGACGGGCCGCGCACGATCTCGATGCGCTGGACGTCGCCGAGATCGACGCGACCGTCGTAGTGGATGAACGGCTGGTAGAGGATGTTCTCGTTGAGCACGGCGCCGTCGGACAGCACCAGCAGGCGGTTCGAGAAGTCGTTGGCCTGGCCGAGCCCGCGGACCGCCGCGTTGCCGTAGATGCTGTCGAAGTTGACTGCGAAGCCGCGCGCACCGCGCACCGCCTCGAGGATCGTCGGGTACGCGAAGGCCTCGAGCTCCTGCGGCGTGATCACGGTGACCGAGGCCGGCGCCTCGTCGATGCTCTCCGTCTCGCGCGAGGCCGCCGACACCGAGCGCTCGGGCTGCAACCGCAGATCGCGCAGGTCGGTCTGGGTGTTCGTGCGGACCTCGATCTCGCGCTCGATCGGGAGGTACCCGCGCAGGCTGATGCGCACGATGCGCTTGCCGATCGGGACGTTCGGGATCACGGCCGGCGTGAAGCCATAGACCTTGCCATCGACCTCGATCATCGCGTTGGCCTCGTCGGCCGACACCAGGAGCGATCCGACGACCGAGGTCGCGCTCGCCGCGATCCGCGCCGTTTGCTTCTCGGCGATCGTGAACGACTGAGGTGCGACGGCATACCCCGAGCGCTCGAAGTACGCGATGTGCTGCCCCGGTGGTAGCTCCAGCGTGCACGGTAGGACGCAGGCCACCGCGCCGCGTTCGTCGTCGATCCGCATGCGCGTCCCACTCGGACCAGTGACCTCGAGCTTGCCGAGGATCCGCACGAGGTCGACCTTGATCTCCTTGACCTGCCCGATGCCAACCTCGAGGTCGCTGGTGATCGACGGCTCGTAACCGGCCAGCTCGACGACGAGCTTGTACGTGCCGGCCTTGAGCCCGAGCCTCGCAGGGGACGTGCCGATCGATCCGAGATCCTTGCGATCGACGTACACCGTCGCACCCGGCGGCGAGGTCTCGACCTTGATCACCGCGACCTTCGGCGCGACGCGCGCGAGCGCATCGACGACGTCGGCCTTGAGCTTGGTATCACCGCCCTCGCCGCGCCCGGCATCGACGTAGTAGCGATACGCGTCCGGATAGCGCTGGAGCTGCTCGTACGCGCGCGCGATGTTGAACATCACGTTGCGGTTCGGCACCAGTCGATTCGAGGCCAGGAAGTGCTCGAGTGCGGACGTGAAGTCGCCCTTCGAGTAGGCGGTGGCACCGATCCCGAACTGGAGATCGGCCTCGTCGGCGACACCGTCGGCAACGGCATTGCCCAACGCGAGCGACGCTGACAGGACCGCGAGTCCGATCGTTCTGAACATCTCTCCTACTGCTTTCTCAGCGAGTCAGACGAATATCCAGATTCGGCTTGGTGTCGCTGTTACTTCCGCCGCGTGGTTTGGCAGTGCTGGTCGGACGCGGAGCTGACGGGCTCACGACGTTTCGCTTGAGCGCGAGCTCGAACGAGCCGCCGCCGGCACCCTCGAACACCTGCTCGAGCCGCGCGTATCCGGGCTCCGAAACCACGAGGGTTCGCGAACCCCGTTTCGCGTCGAGCTCGACGTCGAGGGGAGTCTTGCCGAGCGGTTTTCCTTCGAGCGTGACCGTGGCGCCGACCGGCTTCGTCTCGACCCGCAGCCGGACCTTGGAGGCCGGAGGCTCGCCCACCGGGACGTCGCTTCCCTGGCTGGGCTCGATCGGCGACGCCGGGCCGACGACGCGCGGGGGTTTGTTGTTCTTGTTGTCGATCTTGTCAGGCTGCTCGGGCTCGGGAGGCTTGCCGGCCGTGTTCTGCTTGTCGGCGACCTCGATCGACGGTGGCGGATCGCTCTTCATCATCATCACGATGATCACGGCGATGACGCCCAGGATGGCGAACGCGAGGGCGATCACCAGGGTGCGGCGGGACGAAGGCACTGCCTCGGGGGCCTGGCTCACGGCCGGCGTCGAGATCGTCGATGCGGTCGCCGAGAGTATCGGCTGCGAGCCGACCCCCACCGGAATCATCGGCTGTGATCTGCTGATCGGGATCGGCTGACTCTGGCTCGGATTCGTCGTGCGAAACGCCTTGGTCGAGCCGAGCTGCGCGTCGATCAAGAGGCGATCGGCGCCGGGAGGCAACACGCTCTCGAGCTCGCTGAGCAGATCGTCGAGATGCTGGTAGCGAACCTCGGGATCCTTGGCGAGCGCTCGCTCGAGGATCGCACCGAGCTCGGGCGCCAGTGCGGGGTTGACCTCGCAGGGTTTCGGCAGTGGTGCCGAGACCTGGAGCTGGAGCACCTTGAGCAGCGAGTCGTCGCGGAACGGCACCCGCCCGCACATCATCAGGTAGAGCACGATGCCGAACGAGTAGATGTCGGCGCGGTGATCGACGTCATCGCCGCGACACGCCTCGGGCGCCATGAACATCGGACTCCCGAGCGTCTGGCCCATCTTGGTCAGCTTCGGATTGATCGGTGCCTTCGCGATGCCGAAGTCGACGACCTTGACGTTCCATCGGTTCTGGCTGCGCTGGACCAGGAAGATGTTCTCGGGTTTGACGTCGCGGTGGACGATGCCCTCGGCGTGCGCGTGCGCGAGCGCGCGTCCGAGCGGAACGGCGATCGAGACGATCTCCTCGATCGCGAGCGGTCCGTTCTCCAGCCGTTGATCGAGCGTCTGACCGCGCAGCAGCTCCATCACGAAGAACGGACGCTGATCGTTGGTGACCCCGAAGTCAGAGATCGTCACGATGTTCTCGTGATCGAGCTGCGACGCGGCGTGGGCCTCCTGGGTGAAGCGTGCGCGTGCTTCGAGGTTCGCGGCGAGCTCGACCGAGAGCACCTTCGCGGCGAACCGCTTCTGCAGGGTCTGGTGCTCGACAAGATAGACCACCGCCATCCCGCCAAACCCGATCGGCTCGATGACGTAGTAGTCCTTGCCGAGCAGGGTTCCGACGACAGGATCCGTGTGCGCCGGGGACACGACCGCAGCGTGCGTCAATGTTGTGGGGGCCTACAACCGCTCGGCCTGGAATTTTCTGATCCCAGCTGGGTAGGAAATTACTTACTGGTGGTTCGGTGTCCGAGAGTCACACTCGCTCGAACAGCACGGCCGAGCCCAACCCCGCTGCGCCAGACACGCACGCGATGCCATAGCGATCACCCCGGCGCTCGAGCTCGTCGACGACGTTGAGCGCGAGGATCGCGCCGGTGGCACCGAAGGCGTGGCCGAGCGCGATCGTGCCGCCGTTCGGGTTAAGGCGATCATGTTCGATGTCGAAGGCGCGCATGAAGCGGAGGCAGAGCGCCGCGAAGGCCTCGGCGAATTCGAACACGGCGACCTCGCGCGGTGCGAGGCCAGCCTTGCGCAGCACCTGCTCGGCGGCGAGCTGGCCCGCGGTCAGCATGATCACGGGCTCGACGGCGCAGGTGGCGGTGGCGACGATCCGTGCGCGTGGGCGAAGCCCGAGCTTGGTTGCGGTCTCGAGATCGGCGATCGCGAGGAGCGCGGCTGCATCGGCGAGCTGCGGCGAGTTGCCCTTGGTGTGGAGATGCCGGAGCGGCGTGGCCTCCGGATAGCGCGCCTGGGCGATCGCAGCGGCGGCGGGATCCGCGAACAGCGGTGGGAACCCGGCGATGGTCGCGCGGTCGGGCGCGCCGTCGAGGAGCTCGTCGTGATCGAGGCCGTTGGTCGGCACCAGCGACCGTGGCTTCGCCGCGGCCCGCGCTTTGCGACGGCTCGCCTCAGCGTAATCGTCGAGAGCTCCGCGGGTCACTCCGTCGAGCGTGGCGACCAGATCGGCGCTGACGCCCATGTGCACGGTGCCGAGCTTCGCGGCGATCGCGGGATCGGTATAGAGCGGGCCGCGATCGGCGAGCATCGGTACGCGCGAGACGGACTCGACGCCGCCGGCGACGATCAACGAGGCATCACCCGCACGGACACGCGAGGCGGCGGTCGCGACGGCATCGAGACCCGAGGCGCAGAACCGATTGATCGTGACGCCCGGCGTGCTCCAGCCGGCGACCAACGCGGCGGTGCGCGCGATGTTCGCACCCTGGGCATCGACCTGCGTCGCGCAGCCGAGGACGAGATCCTCGACGAAATCCGCCGGTACACGGAGATGTTCCAGCAGATGCGTGACCAGCTCGATCGGCGTCAGCGCGTGCAGCGCACCCTTCGGAGAGCCCTTCCCTCGCGGCGTCCGTACGCCACCGACGACGAATGCTTCGCTCACGACATACCTCCGAGAAGCCTCGTGTCGCGCTCGCCGTTGCCGAGCCCCGACGAACCATTGCGCGTGTTCGCGAATGCCGTCGCGGCCAGCGACTCGACGAAGCACGCTCGGACGTACGGTGACCGGCCTGTGTTTCCGCTCGAGAAGCCGAGGATTGATACTCGCAAGGTCCCTGCAGGTACCCCCACCTGCGGCGAGGACCATCCCGCGCCACGCGGCGTACGCACACCACCGACGCCGAACGGGTCCGATACTCGTAGAGCTCCTACTGACACGCCCATCTGCGGATCGTTAGAACCGTTGTCATAACGAGTCTCGTTAGGACAACCGTCATAACAAGTCGTGATCGAGGGGTCTCGGGGCGACATGCCTCCGAAAAGCTTCGTCTCGCGCTCGGTGGCCCTTCGCCGCACAGCCCCTATCGATACCCCCAGGTGCGATTCGTTATCACCGTTGTTATAACGAGCCTCGTTATAACCATCGTCATAACGAGTCGTGATCGAGGGGGGATGTGAGGAGGATGGGCTAACCAGTTTGACTGCTTCACTCACGACACATCTCCGAGCTCAGCCTGGTCCAGCCTGGTCACAGGGTGGCCGCAGGCGCCCAACACGCGTGCGTGCCACTCGAGATCCGTGCAGGCAACGCGACGCGCGCGATCGGACCATTCGAGATCTTCGCGGCATCGAAGATCTGGCACTCGGAGCGGTCGTTCGCGACGTCGCTCGTGAACGTGACGAGCCAGCCATCGTCCTCGGCGGACGCACCCGGGCGCGGCGCCATCGGCGATTCACTCGCGTAGGTGCCAGCGGGGAACTGATAGCGATCGATCGCGCCGGACTCGAAGTCTTAGCGGACGAGGCCGTCGAACAGGAACCAGCCCTTCGGGGCGGTCATCGACCACGCGTAGCGGTTGCGACGACCCGGGCGCAGGTAGTTGAGCGATGGGAACTCGGAGATGTCGTCGAACAACCGCTCCTCGGTGCAACGCCCGGTCGCGAGATCCAGGCGCCAGCGATGGGGACGCGCGCCGAACGCGTGCAGGTCCACCATCGTCTTGAGACCGGCGTAGATGCCGTCGGCGGGGTTCGGGCGGGGCATCGGATCGGCCTGGAAGTAGCCGTCGAGGACGATCGTGTTGCCGTCCTCGTAGGCGTTGATCCAGTGCAGCACGTACGTCGGTGCCGCCTCGAACCAGCGTGGCTCGCCACCGCGCCGAGGAACCACTCCGAGACGCGTGGGCAGATCTGGGCGCCATTTCGGGCGGTGGACGCCCTTCGCGAGCAACTCGGGATCCCAGAACAGCGGTAGGTCGTTGAGGATCGCGTAGCGCTCGGTGAAGGCCATGTCGTGCGGCAGGCGCGGGCCGGGTAGCGGCACCGGCTGGTGATGGACGAGCGTGCCCTTCGCGTCGACGAGCCCGTAGTGCAGATACGGCGCCGTGGTCGAGTAGCTGAAGAACAGCAGCTCGCCCGTCGCGGGATCGAGCTTCGGATGCGCCGAGATGCCGGAGGGTGGGACCCAGGTGGCCGTGCCGCGATCGTCGAGCGTCGTCGGGTCGAGGCGGTACGCCTCGCCGCACTGGTAGAACGTGGTGAGCGCCTGCCCCGCGTGGACGATGACGTCCGTCGACGATGCGTCCTTCATCCGGCCGCGCGCTCCCCAGCCGTCGCGCAGTGACTTCGCCGGCGACTCGATGATGCCGGCCCACTGCGGCGCACCGGCCTCGAGCTCGGCGGCGAGCCCGGCCGTGCGCACGAAGCGATTGCGATAGGTCGCGCGCCCGTCGCGAAAGCGGATGCCGTGCACCATGCCGTCGCCGTCGAACGGGTGATAGCGACCGATCGCGTCCATCACCGGGTTCTCGGTGTTGCGGAGATACAGGCCATCGAGGGCGGCGGGAATGGCGCCTTCGATCACGTCGAGGTCGTCGGCGTCGTACTCGACGAACGTCGGCTGCCACGCGCCGGTGCGGTACGGGTGATCGTCGCCGGTGGGGAGGCGGTTCGGCAGTCGGCGAACTTCACGGACCTGCATCGCGTTACCCTACTACGAGCATGCGGCTATGCTGTGCGCATGTTCGTGCTCGGCGGCGCTCAGAGTGACTTCTCGCGGCACCTGTCGCGCGAGGGTCGAGAGATCTCGGATCTCGTCGGCGAGCTCGTCGATGGCGCGCTCGCGGATACGCAGCTCGAGGCAGCAGAGGTCGGCGTGATCCACGTCGGTAACGCGTTCGGGCAGCTGTTCAACCGGCAAGGCCAGCTCGGTGCGATGCCGGCAACGGTGCGACCGGCGTTGTGGGGCGTACCCGCCGCACGACACGAGGCAGCCTGCGCTTCCGGATCGATCGCGATCCTCGCGGCGATCGCCGAGCTCGCGGCGGGTCACTACGACGTCGCGCTCGTGCTCGGCGTCGAGCAGGAGCGCAACGTCGGTGGCGAAGAAGCAGCGAAGCATCTCGCCGCGGCGGCATGGATCGGTCACGAGGGCCAGGACGCGCGCTACCTGTGGCCGCACATGTTCTCGAGGATCGGCGATGCGTACGCCGAGCGTTGGGGGTTACAGCAACAGCACCTGACCGCGATCGCGGCGAAGAACCTCGGCAACGCGCGCTCGAACCCGCACGCGCAGACGCGGAGCTGGACGATCGAGTGCGAGATCCTCGCGTCGGATGGCAGCGATCCGCGCAACGCGATCGTCGAGGGACGGCTGCGTCGCTACGACTGCGCGCAGGTCACCGACGGTGGGGCCGGGCTCGTGCTCGCCTCGGCGCGGTTCGCGGAGAGCTGGGCGTCACGTCGAGGACGCGATCTCGCGACGACGCCGCGGATCCTCGGCTGGGGCCACCGCACCGCCGGGCTGACCCTGGCCGACAA
>JANNBP010000136.1:0-30430 GCA_031385555.1 Deltaproteobacteria bacterium
CCGGCACCGATCAGCCCGGTCGGCCTGTTCATCCCGTTCCTGATCGTGCTGGTTGCCGTGGTGGTCACCGGGCCGCACCCGGCCTCGATCGCAGGGGCCGCCCTGCTCCTGGTCGTTCCGGCCATGATCCTGATCCTTCGTCGACGGGCAGCCAGGACCGCCTGAGATGGCGAGCCTCGTGTGTCCTTTCGACACTGCGAATTCGAATGACACACCGCTGGTCGTCCTCGCCGAGGACAACGCCGAGCTGCGCGGGCTCCTCGCAGGTGCGCTGGAGCGCGATGGGTTCCGCGTCGCGCAGGCCGCGACGGGTGCCCGGCTGGTCGCCCTGGTCGAGGATCTGCTGGAATCGGGCGAGTGTCTCCATCTCGTGATCACCGACGTCAGGATGCCCGAGGTGGGTGGCCTCGACGCTGCCCGCGCACTGCTCGACGCCGGGCATCGGGTGCCCCTGATCCTGATGACCGCCTACAGCGACAGCTGGACCCGGTCGCGGGCCGCCCAGCTCGGGGCAATTCTCCTCGACAAGCCACTCAGCCTGGCCACGCTCCGCCGGGAAGTCCGGCGCGCTGTCGATGGTTTAGCGACGAGATGACGGTCGTCGGCTGCACGCTGCTCGTGATGGTGATCGGCTTCGGGGACTGGGTCACCGGCATCGAGCTGCCGTTCACGATCCTGTATCTGATGCCGATCGCGCTCGGCACCTGGTTCGTCCATCGCCGCTGCGGGGTGGCGATGGCGGCCCTGGCCACGTGCTGGCTGTCGGCGTCGCTCGTCCACGAGGGTGCGTCGATGTCGGGGATGGCCTGGAATGTCTCGGGCGCGACGCTGCTGTTCTGCTGCGCCGGGTGGGCGATCGATCGCCTGCATCACTACGTCGACGAGGAGCGCTCTCTTCGCCAGACCGCGGTCGCGCAGCTCCGCCACGCCGAGCGCCTCAACGTGATCGGCAAGCTCGCCGCGGGCATCGCCCACGAGCTCGGCACGCCGCTCAGCATCGTCGGCGGCCACGCGCAGATGATCGCGGGCGGCGAGGTCACCGGCGAGGCCGCCCTCGCGAGTGCGCGGTCGATCGACGCCGAGGCCACGCGGATGAGCGGCATCGTGCGCCAGCTGCTCGACTTCGCGCGGCGCAAGGGGCCCGAGGGCACCTCGTGCGATCCGAACACCATCGCGCATCGCTGCACCAGCCTGCTCGCGCCGCTGGCGGAGCGCGCGCGCGTGACCTGCGAGGTGCAGGAGGATCTGGACGCGCGTGTGTTGATCGACGAGGCGAGCCTCCAGCAAGTCGTCACCAACCTCGCGGTCAACGCGATCCAGGCGATGCCCGACGGCGGCGCGCTGTCGATCGCCGTGTCGCGAACTCCCGATCACATCCGGATCGATGTCGCGGATACCGGCACCGGCATCGCCGCCGAGGTCGAGGCGCATCTGTTCGAACCGTTCGTCACCACCAAGGCGCCGGGCGACGGCACCGGGCTCGGGCTCGCCGTCGTCCACGGCATCGTCGTCGATCACCGCGGCTGGATCACCGTGGCGACCGGCGCGCAGGGCACCACGTTCTCGGTCCATCTCCAGGAGGCCGCATGAACCCCCGACTGTTGGTCGTCGACGATGACAAGGGCATGCGCGACATGCTCGCCGCGCGCCTCGGCTCGCGTGGCTTCGACGTCGCGCTCGCCGGGTCCGGAGATCAAGCGATCGAGGTCGTCCGCGAGCGCGAGGTCGATGTCGTGGTCAGCGACGTCACGATGAAGGGCATGGATGGCGTCGAGCTGTGCCGCCGCGTGCTCGAACATCGCCCGCAACTGCCCGTGGTGCTGATCACCGCGTTCGGATCGATGGAGCTCGCGATCCGGGCGATCCGCGCCGGCGCGTACGACTTCATCCCGAAGCCGTTCGAGATCGATCAGCTCGTGCTGGTGCTCGAGCGCGGCGTCACGCTCGCACGCCTCAAGGACGAGGTGCAGCGCCTCCGTCGCGCGATCGCGCCACCGGGGTTCGGCACGTTGATCGGCGATAGCCCGAAGATGACCGAGCTCTACTCGCTGCTCGGCAAGGTCGCCGAGTCCACCGCCCCCGTGCTGATCACCGGCGAGAGCGGCACCGGCAAGGAACTGGTCGCGCGCGCGATCCACGCCGCCGGCGAGCGTGCCGCCGGGCCGTTCGTCGCACTCAACTGCGCCGCGGTCCCGCCGCAACTCCTCGAGAGCGAGCTGTTCGGGCACGAGAAGGGTGCGTTCACCGATGCGCGCTCGGCGCGGCCCGGGCTATTCGCCGCCGCCGACCACGGCACGATCTTCCTCGACGAGATCGGCGAGTTCCCACTCGAGGTCCAGCCGAAGCTGCTGCGTGCCCTGCAGGAGCACGCGGTGCGCGCCGTCGGGGCGACCGCCGAGGTGCAGTTCGACGCGCGCGTGATCACCGCGACCAACCGCGATCTCGAGGCCATGATCGAGGCGAAGTCGTTTCGCGAGGATCTCTACTTCCGGATCAACGTGCTCGGCGTCGACCTCCCGCCGCTGCGCGCCCGCGGTGGTGACGTGCTGCTGCTGGCCCGGCACTTCCTCGAGAAGATCGCCGCGCGCGCCCACAAGCGGATCGTCGGGTTCTCGCCGGAGGCCGCCCAGCAGCTGATCGCGTACAGCTGGCCCGGCAACGTGCGCGAGCTCGAGAACTGCATCGAGCGCGCGGTCGCCCTCGCCTCGTTCGAGTACGTCACGATCGGCGATCTCCCCGAGAAGGTGCGCGCGTTCAAGTCGAGCCACATCGTGCTCGCCACCGACGATCCGACGACGCTGGTCACTCTCGAGGATCTCGAGCGTCGCTACGTCGCCCGCGTGCTCGAGAGCGTCGGCGGGAACAAGGCGGCCGCCGCGCGGATCCTCGGGATCGAACGCAAGACGCTGTACCGGATGCTCGAGCGTTGGGGCGACCGCTGATGGGTCATCGGGCAACGCCGAGTCGTTTCGACTCGCACTAACCGCCCTGGACTGCCGGGCTGCCGCCGGCCTTCCACGTGCACGTCGCCGTGTCATGACGACCTCTTCCCTGCGCTTGCTGATCGCGGATGACTCGTCGGAGATGCGCTCGCTGGTTCGCGATGCGATCGGTCATGGGTTCTCGGAGGTTGTCGAGGCACGCGACGGTCGCGACCTGATGTGGCTGCTCCTGCGGTCGGAGCTGACGCACGGTGGCGACCAGCTGATCGTCACCGACCTCTGCATGCCGCACTACGACGGGCTCGACGTGCTCGAAGCGTGGCGCGAGCTCTACCCGGATCACCCGACGATCCTGATCACCGCGTTCCCGAGCGATGACGTTCGCGAACGCGCGGCGAAGCTCAAGGTCACCATGCTCCCGAAGCCGTTCTCCACCAGCTCGCTGCGGCGCGCGATCCAGGAGGCCACCGATGGTCGCGCGAGCTAGCCTGATCGCGCTGCTCGCGATGGCGATCGGCTTCGGGGACTGGGTGACCGGGATCGAGATGCCGTTCACGATCCTCTACCTGGTGCCGATCGGGCTCGGCACGTGGCTGGTCGGGCGTCGGTTCGGGCTGGCGATGGCGTGGCTCGCCGCGGGCTGGCTGACTGTCGACCTCGTCCTCGACCACGCCTCGACGTCGAGCGTGCTGTGGAACGTGGCGGGCGCGACGGTCCTGTTCTGCGCCGCGGTGTGGGGGCTCGACCGGCTCCATCACTACGTCGACCAGGAGCGCCTGCTGCGCCGCACCGCGATCGATCAGCTCCGTCATGCCGAGCGGCTCAATGTCCTCGGCACGCTCGCCGCAGGCGTCGCGCACGAGCTGGGGACGCCGCTCAACGTGATCGCCGGGTGTGCGGAGCTCGTTTCCGAGGAGTCGACGGATGAACGCGTGCGTCGTCGCATGCGCACCGTCCTGGATCAGGTGGCGAAGGTCAGCGTCATCATCCGTCGTCTCCTCGACTTTGGCCGCCGCGACGGGCGTCCCCGCTCGCGCTTCGATCTGACGGCCGTGACGATCGCCGCCGCCGACATGCTGGAGTCGACGGCTCGCAAGCGAGGCTCGATGATCGAGGTCGATGCCGACGAGTCGGTGTGGCTCGAGGGCAACGCCGCCGAGCTCGAGCAGGTGATGTCGAATCTGATCCTCAACGCGATCCAGGCGATGGAGCACGGCAAGGTGCACATCCGGGTCGGCACCACCACGCGTGCCGAACAACCGCTCGCGTGCGTCGAGGTCGCGGATGAAGGCTGCGGCGTGCCCGAGAAGAACCTGCCGCACATCTTCGATCCGTTCTTCACGACGAAGGGCGTCGGCGAAGGCACCGGCCTCGGCCTGTCGGTGAGCTACGGCATCGTCCGCGATCACGCCGGGACGATCGAGGTCGCGAGCGAGCTCGGCCACGGCAGCCGGTTCTCGGTGTTACTCCCGCTCGCGGGGTAGCGATCCACACCCTACGACAGCGGTGCGAGCAGATCGTCGATCTCGTGCTCGGTCAGCCGGCCCGACGCGACCGCCCCGCGATCCAGGATCGCGTCGGCGAGCGCCTGCTTGTGACGCTGCAGTGACAGCATGCGCTGCTCGACGGAGCCGACCACGATCAGGTCGTGCACGAACACCGGCTTGGTCTGGCCGATCCGGTGCGCGCGATCGGTCGCCTGGGCCTGCGCCGCCGGGTTCCACCACGGGTCGTAGTGGATCACGGTGTCCGCGCCGACCAGATTCAAGCCCGCGCCGCCGGCCTTGAGCGAGATCAAGAACACGTCGGCCTTGCCCTGCTGGAACGCGTCGACCGGCTTCTGGCGATCCGGCGTGTGCCCGGTCAGCGAGACGTGGCGAACGCCTCGTGCGAGCAGCTCTTCGGAGATCAAGCCGAGCATTCGCGCGAACTGCGAGAAGATCAAGACGCGACGGCCCTCGGCGAGCCCCTGCTGGAGCATCTCGAGCAGCATCTCGAGCTTCGCGCTGCCGGTGACCTCCCTCGCGGCGTCGCTCGACACCAGGCGAGGATCGCAGCAGACCTGGCGCAGCTTGAGGAGCGCGTCGAGCACGGCGATGTGCGACCCGGCGAGCCCGCGCTCCTTGATGTGGCGGCGCACCTCGGCGTGGGCGGCGACGCGGATGCTCTCGTAGAGCTCGCGCTGCTTGCCGGTGATCTCGATCGGCCGGACCAGCTTGGTCTTGCGCGGTAGCTCCGGGGCGACCGCATCCTTGGTGCGCCGGAGGATGAACGGACGCACGCGGTCGCGCAGCGTCTGCAGACGCGCGCGATCGGACTTCTCCTCGATCGGCTGGCGAAACTGCTGGTTGAAGTCTTCTCGGCTGCCGAGCAGCCCCGGGTTCAAGAAGTCGAACAGCGACCACAGCTCGCCGAGGTGGTTCTCGATCGGGGTTCCCGACAGACACACCCGGTGGCGCGCATCGAGCTTGCGCACGGCCTCGCTCGCCTGCGCGTTGCAGTTCTTGATCGCGTGTGCCTCGTCGAGCACGACGAGGTGGAGCGGGATCGTGGCGAGGTCATCGCGATCGCGCGCGACCATGGGATAGGTCGTGATGATGACGTCGTGCGACGCGATCGCCGCGCGGCGCTCGTGGCGATCGGATCCGTGGTGCACCGTCACGGTCAGCGACGGCGCGAACCGCGCGAGCTCGCGTTGCCAGTTGCCGACCAGGCTGGTCAGCGTGACGATCATCGCCGGGCGATCGAGGCGACCCGCCTCCTTCTCGGCGAGCACGTGCGCGATCGTCTGCAGCGTCTTGCCGAGGCCCATGTCGTCGGCGAGCACGCCACCCGCGCCGTGTGCGCGCAGGTGCTGGAGCCAGTCGAGGCCCTCCTTCTGATACGGCCGCATCTCCGCGCACAGCCCGCCGGGGACGAGCACGGTGGTCTTCTCGGGACCGAGCGCGAGCGCGAAGCCCTGCTCGCGGATCGAGGTGTCGCCGACCCAGCGCACCGGTCGCGTCTCGCCGTGCAGGCTCGCGCACAGCTCGGCGACCAGCGGCGCGCGGAGGTTCGGCACCTTCTTACCGTTGTCGTGCTGATAGAGCTCCATCAGCACCTTCGCGAGCATCGCGAACCGCGCCGGGGAGATCGGCATCCATCGCTTCTCGTCGACGCGCACCGCGAGGCAGCGCCGGCTGCTCTTCCCGAGCGTCGCGAGGCTGCCCGCGCCATCGATCATATCGAGCAGTGCCGGCAACAGATCGACGCGCTCGCCATCGATCTCGACGCCGAGCTCGAGCCCGAACCAATCGGGGCGCTCCTTGTCGGGCAGCGCCGAAACGAACAGCGGCGCTTCCGCTTCGACGACCTGCCACGGGAACGTCGGATCGATCTCGACGCGCCAGCCCTGTGCGCGCAGCTGCGGGAGCGCGTACGCCGAGAACGCGCAGAGTGCGTCGACGTTGCCATCGAGCGAGACCACGTGATCGACCGCAGCGCCGGGCGCGACCGCGCAGTCCTCGAGATTGGAGAGCTCCATCGCGCCCAGCCCCTCGAGCACGCGCAGCGCCTCGGCCTCGGCTCGGCGATCGCGATTCGCGCCTCGCCCGACCCGCACGCGGCGGCCGTCGTACTCGAAGTCGAGCCGCAGCATGGCGGTCTCGATCTCCTCGCCGTCGTCGGTGAACAACGTCTCGGCGAACACGCGTAGACACGGAATGCAGGAGGCGATGGCAACGCGCTGCGCGTCGAGCCCCGAGTCGAACGACATCTAAATTCACCCTGCCTAGGTCGGAGATCGCGGTCCAGTTTCCTGACAGCAAAGTGATCTCCGTCGAGCGCTCTCGCTGATCAGGTGCGCAGCTTGAAATTGCGCGCGCGTTCAGGTCGCAGCGGATCGGTCGAGGGGCGGGCCATGCTTCCTCGCGTGCGATCGATACTGAGGAGTTTGTCCGGGGATTCCACACCCAGACGCAGCGCGCCATACATGTAATCACCATCTCATTGCAGCCACTTGCGGCCGAACGCATGCGCGAGTTGTGCAGAAATCGGGTGGCGCGCCCGTTGCTCTTGGTCCGTGCCATGCGCTTCGGAATCGCCGCCGTCCTGTTCGCGTCCGTCCCCGCCTTCGCTGCACCGTCAGGTCAGGGCGACGTGTCGCTCTCGATCGAGCAGCGCGCCACGCCCGTGATCGGGGGAACGCAGGTGCCGGCCGGCACGTGGCCCGACGCGGTCGCGGTGCTCGGTCAAGGCTCGTGCACCGGCACGTTGATCGCACCCGACGTGGTGCTCACCGCCGGCCACTGCGAAGGCGCACAGATGACCGAGGTCATCGCGAACACCACCGACTACCAGGGCTCGGGCGGCATCCGCTCGACGATCAAGAGCATCACCGCGTATCCGAACTGGGAGACCAGCTACGACGTCTCGGTGATCGTGCTGAACACGCCGATCACCGGCGTCACGCCGCGCAAGATCGGAACGGCGTGCACGTTCACCGAGGGCTTCGCAGACAGCACGATGGTCCATCTCGTCGGCTTCGGGCTCACCGACACCGCCGGCATGGGCAACAACACGAAGCTCAACGAAGCGATGGCGCCCGTCACCGACTCCGACTGCACCGGCCCCGGTGGGTGCGTCGCATCGATCAAACCGGGCGGCGAGTTCATCGCCGGTGGCGGTGGCAAGGACTCGTGCTTCGGCGACTCCGGCGGTCCGGTCTATCTCGACACGCCGCGCGGGCCGGTCGTCGTCGGCGCGGTGTCTCGCGGCCTCGATGGCTCGGCAACGCCGTGCGGTGGTGGCGGCATCTACGTCCGCACCGACAAGATCGTCGACTGGCTCGAGACGACCACCGGCAAGACGGTCTCGAAGGATCTGTGCGGCGCGGCCGATCCGGGTGGAGAGCCGGGTGGCGAGGAGCCCGGTGGCGACGGCCCCGATGGCAACGACGGCCCGAGCGGCCTCTCCGATTCAGGTGACCTCAGCGGCGGGTGCTCGACCGGTGGCGGCAGCGGCGGTGCCCTCGCGCTGCTCGGCCTCGCCTTCGCGATCCGGCGTCGCCGCTAACGCGGATTTCGTCCCGTCGAAGCGGATCGATTCAGCCGAGCACTGCGTTAGTTGCAGGCGCGTGGTCCGCCGGTGCACGTCTCCATGCCCGACAGATCGTTGCAGTACTCGAAGCACGCGAGGCGCTGGAAGTCACCGTTGCCGTCGAGCGTGCCGATCGACAGCAGCTCGCCGTTGCGCGGCAGGTTCGGATTGAGGGCGCCGGCCTCGTCGGTGAGCTCCGGGTTGAAGCTCGCGTCGAACGCGGCGAAGCCGTTGCCGACCTGACCCGGGCGATCGTTATGGACGACCGCCTCGGCGATCGCGACGCCGCGCTGTTCGCTGTTCAGCTGCAGCTCGATCACGCCCTCGAACGCACCGGCGATGCCGCTTGCCTCGACGCTGACGAGATCGCCGTAGAGCAGCGCGTCGGTCCGAACGATCGACGTCAGCGTCGGAGCGAACCGCGTGACGACGCCGGTCTCGAGGATGCGGCCACCGGCCTCGCGCGCGATCAGCGTGAGGTCATCGGCGGGCTTCACGCTCGCGGGCACGATCACGTTGACCTGCGTCCCCGACGCCACGCTGGTCGCGACCTTCGTCATGTTCCACGGCTGCGCGGGCGGTGAGGCCCACAGCTCGACCTCGACGTCGTAGTCGCGATCGGCGAGCACGCGGCCGAGCTCCAGCGAGACGATGCCGCCGGTGCCGACCAGCGCACCCGCTTTCGGCGCCGCGAGCACGTCGGTCTCTGGACCGGTGCAATCGGGGCAGTACGTCGCGAGCTGGAACGTGGTCGCGGTCGCGAGTGCGTGCGAGCCGACGACCACGAGGTACTCGCCGGTCTCGGCAGTCTCGATCGTCATCTCGATGGTCGCGCGCGGCGAGCCGTATCCGGCCGCGCCGATCACGTCGCGCTTGCCCTGATGCAGCGGGCCGAGTACCGCGAGGCGCACATTGTCTTCGTTCGCCGCGTTCGCGACGACATCGATCGCGAGCCCGCGCTCGAGCCACACCGGAAACACCTTCCGGCCACCGGCTTCGGCGTGGTTCCAGACCCGCTCGCCGACATGCAGCGTCGAGGCGTCCTCCCAGCTCGCGTCGGCCTTGCCGTCGGTGAAGCCTGAATCAGTTTCGGTCGCGAGCTCGACATCCGAGGTCGGTTCCAAGACGCAGGCGGTGAAGAGGAGTGCGAACGAAGCGAGGCGAAGCATAGGAAGATGACCGCGCGCGGTGCACCAACCAGACCGGCTGCAACTCGCGACGGCTGCGCAACTCGCGCAGGATCTGAGGGCGATCACCGAGCGACTCTGTCGCGATCGGCTACTCGACTAGCCGCTACGGGCTCGGTTTATCCGAGCAAAAGCAGCACTCCTCGCTGCCATCGGGCGCTCTAGATGCACCTGGTGCGCAACAGCCCACGTGGCAACGATGCGAGTCGTATTCGTTCGCCGCCTGCAAGGCGACCTCGAGCTCGACCTGATCAGCGCCGACCGCAACCAGTCGTACGCAGTGATCGGAAAACGCGTGATACGCGCGGTCGCGAGCGTCGGGTAGCCACGGGGAACCGAACAGCTCGAGCGAGACCACCGTCTCGCTGCGTCCGTCCTCGAAGTGATCGATCGTCGTGCCGCGGTAGCTGCCGCGACCCTCGCGCGAGATCGCAGTGTCCTTGGCACGCGACAGCACCACGCGATGCGCTCGAGCGAGCGACGCGCACCTCGGATCTACCTGCGGCTGTGCAAACGACGGCGGCGCGACCGGTGGCCGCACCGGATCAGAGCACGCGACGAGGATCACCCAGACGAACCGCACGGCTCGACCATACTACCCGCTACTATCGAGCGCATGAGTCGCGTGATCGAGGTGGTGGTCAAGGGTGATCCGAAAGCGATCATCACCAAGGCGAAGGGCGTCGCCCGGAAGTACGGCGCCACGTTCGAAGGCGATCACGTCGCTGGCACGTTCGCCGGCAACGGCATCGAGGGTGGCTACACGTTCGGTGAGCGCGTCGTCGTCGTGACGATCGACAAGAAACCCGACTTCGCTCCCTGGCCCATGGTCGAGCATGCGATCCGTGGCTTCTTCGAAGCGGATCCCGATCCGGTCGAGGAGACCGCGCCGGTGACCGCGGTGGAGGCGGCGGTCGAGATGCGCGATCGCGTCGACTCGATCATTCGCAAGCACGTGCTGTGGGCGTCGGGCGCGGGCTTGATCCCGATCCCGTTCGCGGACGTGGCCGCGGTGGCCGGCGTGCAGGTCAGCATGCTGCGCGACATCACGCGGCTCTACAAATCGGAGCTCTCCGAGGCGGACCTCCAGAACTTCATCACCGCACTCACCGGCGGCATGCTCGCGCGCCTCGGGGCGAGTGCGGTCAAGGCGATCCCCGGCCTCGGCACGCTGCTCGGCGGCGCGTCGATGTCGATCATGTCGGGTGCGTCGACGTACGGCGTCGGGCGCGTCGCGAGGAACCACCTCGAAGCGAACGGCAACCTCAAGGGTGTCGATCTCGAGAAGGCGAAGCGCGAGTACTCCCAGTCCTACGAGTCGGGGAAGGCCTACGTCTCGAAGCTGAAAGACGACGAGCCGACGTAGAAACCGCGTACGCTCGTGCGGTGCGGATCGGGCTGTGCAGTTTCGGGTGTTCGTTCGCTCCGACGGTCGCGACCTCGTGAGTGACCGAGTCAGGGAAGCGCTCGCGGCGGTGTCGGCCGCGGCTGCGGAGTTCGCGGAGAACACCACGAACTACGATCGCCTGATCGAGACGGTCGCGCGCTGCGGCGCGAAGGTGTTGTCGGCGACGTGCTCGGTGGCACTGGTCGGCGCCGACGGTACGAGCATCACGCCGATCGCGGTCCACGACGACGACCCGGTGGTCTACGCGCGCACGCAGACCATGCTGTCGGAGCGGCCCCTCAACACCACGATCCACACGACGTTCACGCCGACGAACGGGACGCTGTTCTTGCCCCAGCTCGACCTCGCGGCGATGCGCCCGAAGCTGTCGCAGGCCGGCGCGTCGTTCATGGAGGATGTCGGCGTCCACAGCATGATCGCCGTGCTGCTGCGGGTGCGCGGCGAATCGCTCGGGCTGTTGACGATCATGCGGCACCGCACGGACCTGCTCGCGTTCGACGATTTCGATCGCGAGATCACCGAGCACCTCGCGAACCTCGCCGGGCTCGCGCTCGCGAACGCTCGGTTGTTCGGCCGCGCCGAGGTCGCCGAGCACGCGCTGCTCCAGACCGAGCTGCTCGACGCGATCATCGAGAACATCCCGGACATGGTGTTCGTCAAGGACGCCGACACGTTGTCCTTCGTGCGCTTCAACCGCGCCGGCGAACAACTCCTCGGCATTCCGCGCGAGCACTTGATCGGCAAGAGCGACCACGACTTCTTCCCGCCCGACGAGGCGCGCTTCTTCATCGACAAGGATCGCGAGACGCTCGGCAAGCGCACGCTGGTCGACATCGCCGAGGAGCCGATCCGCACCGCGCAGGGCGAGCGCTGGCTGCACACCAAGAAGGTGCCGATCCTCGACGCCGGAGGGCAGCCGCGCTTCCTCCTCGGCATCTCCGAGGACATCACCGATCGAAAACGCGATGTCGCGGCGCTCCTCGCGGCCAAGGAGCAGGCCGAGTTCTCGAGCCGCGAGCTCGAGGCGTTCAGCTACTCGGTCGCGCACGATCTGCGTGCACCGCTGCGCGCGATCTCCGGCTTCGGCGGCGCGCTCCTCGAGGACTACGGGGACCAGCTCGACGAGCAGGGTCGCAACTACCTCGAGCGCATCCAGGTGTCGGTGCACCGGATGGGCGCGCTGATCGATTCCCTGCTCAAGCTCTCGCAGGTCACCCGCGTCGGGCTGCAGGTCCAGCCCCTCGAGCTCGGCGACCTGTTTCGCACCGCCCTCGCGACGCTGCAGCGCGACGATCTCGAGCGCGAGATCCAGATCGTGGTCGGCTCCGAGCTCGCTGCGGTCGGCGATCCCTCGCTGCTGTCCATCGTGTTCGACAACCTGTGCAGCAACGCGTGGAAGTTCACGTCGAAGTCGCCGGCGCCGCGCATCGAGCTCGGCGTCGAACAGCAGGGCACCGAGCGCGTCTACTTCATCCGCGACAACGGCGTCGGCTTCGAGATGAAGTACGTCGACAAGTTGTTCGGCGTGTTCCAGCGACTTCACACCGAGCGCGAGTTCCCCGGCACGGGTATCGGACTCGCGACGGTGCAGCGGATCATCCAGCGCCACCGTGGCCGCGTCTGGGCGACGGGTGAGGTCGGCGTCGGCGCGACGTTCTACTTCACGCTGATGTAGGGTCGGCAGATCACCGTGACCTTCCAAGCCGGCGAAGCACCAGCCGCGCGACGCGCTCACGATCACCGAGGTCCGGTGAACGGCAAGCGCTTTTCTCGCAGAGGCCGCCAGGGGTAAGGCGCTTCAAGGATCCGCCTCCCCCCACGTGAAGTAGGTCGGCCGCGCTGCTAAGACTATTGGCATGGAGAAAATGGATGCTCGGGCGATGGTGTCGATCGTGGCCGGGGTTGCGGCCCTGATGTTCATGTTCGCGATCGACCGCTGGATGCTTCACACGCTGAGCTTGGTGCTCGGCATCTCGGCGGTCGCCAGCGGCTTCGCCGTGATGCGCGCCGGCAAGAAGGGCATGGGCGTGTCGGTGGCCGGTGTCGTGCTCGGCACGATCGCCGTGTGCTCGTGGATCCTGACCAAGGTGTACGAATAGCGTGAGCCCACAGCTCGACAAGCAGATCATGGCGTACCTCCCGCGCGATCTGACTCGTCTCTCACCCTAAGCAAGGGACGGCAGGATCGTCGCGAGGCGCTGTCGCCACTCGACCGAGTACCACTGGGCCCCGAAGCAGCGCTGCAGCACCTCGATCATGATCGACACCGCCGTCGAAGCACCGGGCGACGCGCCGAGCAGCGCGGCGACGCTGCCATCCGCGCTGGTCACCACCTCGGTGCCAAACTTCAGGCTGCCACCACCCTGCCCGTCGTTCTTGATGATCTGCACACGGAGACCGGCGATCTGGACCACCCAGTCATCGTCGTTCGCGCTCGGACAATACTTCCGCAGCTTCGCGACGCGCTCCTCGACGGACAGCATCGCCTGACCGACGAGGTAGCGCGTCAGATCGAAGTTCTCGATCCCGGCGCTCAGCATCGTGCGGAGGTTGTGGATGCCGATCGAGCGCAGCAGATCGAACGCCGAACCCTCCTTGAGGAACTTCGTCGTGATGCCTGCATAGGGTCCGAACAGCAGCTCCTGCTCGCCGTGGATCCATCGCGTATCGAGATGCGGCACCGACATCGGCGGCGCGCCGGTCTCCGCCATCCCGTAGACCTTCGCGTGGTGCTTCGCGATCACGTCGCGGTTCGTGCACTTGAGCCACTGCCCGCTCACGGGAAACGCGCCGTAGCCCTTCGCCTCGGGGATCCCGGTCTGTTCGAGCAGGTGCAGCGAGTAGCCGCCGGCGCCGATGAACACGAACTTCGCGCGCACGGTGCGACTCCCGCCATTCAGATCGCGCACCTCGATCTGCCAGCCGTCACCGTCGCGCTGGATCTCCTCGACTTGATGACTGAGGTGCAGCACGACACCCTGCGCGAGCAACGCATCGAACATCGAGCGCGTCAGTGCACCGAAGTTGACGTCGGTGCCGCGGGTCATCCGCGTCGCCGCGACCGGTGCGTCGTCGCGCCCTTCCATCACCAGCGGGATCCACGCCTCGATCTGTGCGCGATCCTCGGTGTACTCGAGGTCCCGAAACAACGGCGACGCGGCCAGCTCGCGTGCGCGCGTTCGTAGAAACGCGACGTCCCCTCCCTCGACGAAGCTGAGGTGCGGCACTTGCCGGATGAACGACGGCGTCTCGGGCACGTCGCCACTCGCGACCAGCGATCGCCAGAGCTCGAGGCTGAGCCCGAACTGCGCGGCGATCCGCGTCGCCTTCGAGCAGTCGACCGCCCCGTCGACCGCCGGGGTGTAGTTGAGCTCGCAGTAGCCGGCATGCCCGGTGCCGGCGTTGTTCCATGCATCGGAGCTCTCCGCGGCCGCGCGATCGAGACGCTCGAAGGCCTGGATGCGCAAGCCCGGCTCGAGCTTGCGCAGCAACGTCCCGAGCGTCGCGCTCATGATCCCCGCTCCGATCAACACGACGTCGCAGTCGTCACCCATGCCCGAAGCCTATCAGTCGTCGGCGAAGGGGTAGTAGTGCTCGCCGTCGCGACGCGTCCGACGCTGTCGCCACCACCAGTGGTCCGCGGGCACGCCCCATGGACGAGTGTGCGGTTTTCGATCCTCCAGCTGCTTGTCCCACGCCTTCGTGTCGAGTCCGAGGTCGACGTTGACGCGCCCGCATAGCTCGACGAGAAACTGGAACGCCGAGCGAGTCTTGTAGGCGTCGAGATCACTCAGCGCCGGCTCGTCGAGCCACGACACCAGCGGGGATGCCGCGATCTCGTTCGCGTGCGAGGCCACCCAATCGTCGAGGATCTCGCGGTCCACGTCCCTGGCCTTGCAACCGACTGCCAGCATGGCCACGACCAGGTGGTAGTCGGCAGCAGCGAACGCGGCGGCAGCGACCGGCAATTCCTCCGCCAGTGGAATCGCCGGTCCGGCGTACACTTCGCAGCGCTCGTCGTCCTTGATCCAGTAGTCCTGCGATCCGTTCCGCACGGCGATCTGAACCGCGCGCTTGCAGATGCCGGCCATCGAGCCGTCGCCGTGCCGGACGCCCCACCATCCCCACACCTCGAATTCGTTGCTCGTGGGATAGAACGCGGCCTTGATTCCATCGTCGCGGGTGATCCGGATCGACGTCGTCGAGCTGCCACCGCGATGAGAGAAGCTAGCGCTGAAGTCTCGTGGGTCCTCGTCGTACCAGTAGTTGTAGCCCGCGCCCTCGACGACCAAGCGGATCGGATCCACACCCCACTCTACCTCGTGGTAGAGCTGGCCCATGATCCGCTGTCTTTTGATCGTCGCGCTCCTCGCCGGCTGCCAGCACCGCGACAACGAGGTGCGTGCCTCGGCCCCACAAGCGTCGGCCGAGCTCAAGCCGGCGGCCGAGCCCGTCGATCCGGGATCCATCTCCGGCACGGTCCTCGAGACGATGGACGCGTCGACGTACACCTACGCCCGGCTCGATCGCGGTGGGTCGGAGATCTGGGTCGCCGGTCCGCAGGCCTCGCTCGCGGTCGGCACCAAGCTCGACAAGCTCGCGGGTCAGCTGATGTCGGACTTCTACAGCAAGACGCTCGATCGCACGTTCGCGCAGATCTACTTCGTCAGCGCGTTCGGCGCCAACCCACCGGCCGCGGCTCCTCACGCTGCCACCGCGCCTGCAGCGGTCCAGGGCGATGCGGTCTCGGGCACGGTGGTCGAGACGATGGACGCGGCGGGCTACACGTATGCGCAGCTCGACCGCAACGGCACCAAGGTCTGGGTCGCCGGCCCGACGACCAAGCTCGCCGTCGGCACCAAGCTCGCGCCGATGACGGGCTCGCTGATGACCGCGTTCCATAGCAACACGCTGAACCGCACGTTCGACCAGATCTACTTCGTCGGGAGTTACGCCCTCACCAACTAAGACGACAGCGGCGCACTGACGTCGCGAAGTTGCGATCAGGACACGTGGTGGCAGGTCGGCTAGCTACGTCGCTACCCGCGTAAAACACCCCTTTCGTGCGGGTGCGACAGCAGATCGGGGACATCGATCCCCACCGATTCCTGCCCCTGGCAGCAAATCCGAGAAACTTGGCGCGATCGCGTGTGGCGTACTGTCTGCACGAGGCTGGCTCATGGGGAAACGAGTGATCCGGGGCACCGGAGAGGTTCGACTCGGGGAGTTTCGGCCGGGCGCACGTATCGGCGAGTACGTGATCGACCACGAGATGCCATCGACAGGTACCGGCATCGTGTACGCCGGCCATCACGTCGCGATCGAGGAGCGCCACGTGGTGATTCGCATCGCGCCAGCCTCCGCACCACTGGAGGACCTCGCGCAACAGCTCGACGAGCTCGACCATCCAGGCACGCCGCGCATCTTCGACCGCGGCACGTTGCCGGACCGGCGCCGTTGGGTGGCCGTCGAGTACATCTCGGGCTCGACCGTCGCCGACGTGATCGCGCATCGCACGATGTCGACCCTCGAGTGTCTCGCGCTGCTTCGCGATGTCTGTGACGTGCTGACGCCGGCGCACTCGCGAGGCATCGTCCACGGCAACATCCGGCCCGAGAACATCGTCGTGCCCGATGACCGGCGCACCACGATCTGTCTCGTCGGCTGGGAGGGCGCGCGGCTCGAGACCTCGATGGAGCTCGCCCCGCTCGTCCGAGCGAGCGACTACCTCGCCCCCGAGCAACTGCGCGGCGTGGTCGACGACGCGCGGACCGACGTCTATGCACTCGGCGTGATCGTCCATCGCGCCTTGCACGGCGTGTTTCCACACCAGCGCTCGAACAAGGGCACGTCGCTACTCGAGACGTTGATCGATCAAATGTTGTGCGGGCACCCCGAGCAGCGTCCCACCACCGCGCGCCTGCGTGCCGCGGTCTCGTACCTGTGCACGGCGAACCAGATCGAGAAGCGCCAGGCGTGGATCGTCCCGACGATCGCCGTCGATCTCGAGGCGATCGACGAGCTGACCGACGTCTGCGACGAGCGACCGACGCCCGAGTAGCGCGAGCCTGGCATCGCTCGTGGTCACCGGCGGAGCGCGGAGGAGCTCGCGATCCGCGGGAACGCAACGGCGTCACGCGGTGTCATGCTTCCACTCATGCAGGGCCTCGTCGCCGCTAGTCTCCTTGCCTTCGCGGCCACGGCAGCCGCGGACACTCGCTGCGCGATCGACAGGACCATCGTGAAGCCGGCCCCCACCGTCGCCGCGCCCACCTGTCATCAACCGCCGAAGTCGCTCGAGCAGCCGCTGATCGCCGCGATCACCAAGGACTTCCACGCCACGCAGGACGGCAGCAAGGCGCGTGTCGTGTTCCCCTGCGACGGCCTCGGCGCGCAGATCGACGAGATCCTCTTCGAGGCAGGGAATGGTCACGGCGGATCGTTGAGCTTCTACCGCGCGCTTCGCAACGGCGCGTCGTATGACGTTCGCGGCATCGCCTATCGGGGCGCTTCGATGACGAGCAAGGCCGCGAACCCGCCGTTCGAGCGCGTCGCCGGCACCGTCACCCTCGATCTGGTTCGCGTTCGTGCCGCGCTCACCGCCCAGGTCACCGAGGTGTTGCCGCCGCGCAAGCCCGACGATTTCTCCTTCGGGAGAAGCGGCACGTTCAGCTCGCATAGCTTCCACGTGGCGATCCGGTTGCGCGACAGCGATGGGCGCGTCGTCGAGCGAATGTTCACCGGCTACGAAGCCTCGGATCACCAGGCCGAGTTTCTGGGCCTGGTCGTCGCGCAGGAAGCGCTCGCTCCGATCCTGTCACTCGCTTCGAACAAGACGCCGATCGATGCCGACGACCGCGCACTGTTCGCGGAGCGCTTCACCTCCGCGGTCTCACACTTCGACGAGTCGTCCTACTGGTTCGTGATGGAGCGCTACGTCGATCTCGCGCGCTTCCTCGGCACGCCGAAGGTGATCGCGGGCTTGCTGACGCGGATGACGGTACCGAAGCCTGGAGATCGCTCGCGGACCGACGCACGGCGTGATGCGCTCGAGGCACTCGCGAACATCACCGGCTGGGACGCCCGCAAAGGCGTCACCGAGGATGAAGCGGCGAAGCAGTACCTCGCGCGCTGTCGGTAGCGATCACTTCTTCTTCTACTTCTTCTACTTCTTCTACTTCTTCTACTTCTTCTACTTCTTCTACTTCTTCTTGGCCGCCGGTTTCGCCTTCGGCTTGGCTTTGGCTTTGGCTTTGGCTTTCGCATTCGCCTTCGGCTTCGCCGTCGGTTTCGACTTCGCCTTCGTCGCAGGCTTCTTCGCGGCCTTCTGCTTCGGCTTGCTCACCTCGAGCGCCGCGAGCGAGTAGAGCAACGCATCGAAGCCTTCGTTGCCGAAGTCCATCCCGGCGACTGCCCACTGCGCATTCTCGTGCACGACCATCGCGGCCGCACTGTTGCGGATCGCGCATTGCTCGAGCATGACCTCGTCGAGGATGTAGTCCTCGATCTCGCCGCCCACCCCATCGGCGAGTGCGTCAAACACGTCGAGCGGTGGTACCGCCTTGAGGCGCGTCAGTCCGAACAGGCCTTCCGTCGCGGGCCACGGCTGCGGAGCGTCGTAGTTAGGAATCGCCGCCATGCACGCTCGCACCTCGACGCGAAAGCCCGCGGCGATCAGGGCCTCGGCGATCTCGAGGTCGGCGCCGCGCAAGACCTCGATCGCCAGCGGTTGCTTCGCGTCGGGCTCGGCGATCACGTGCCGACCGCACGGGATCATCACCGGCCACTGCGCCTGTCGAGACAGTGCCGTCGCGGCCTTCCTTACCAGCTCCTGGCGCGCCTTCGCCTTGGTATCGCTGCGCGGCTCGTCGGTGCGATGCAGCGCGTAGACCAGCGTGACGCGCGCGCCCGACTTGACCGCCTCGATCTCGTGATCGACATCCGAGAACAGCGCGACCCACGGCAGCGTGTTCGCGGTGGGCTTGCTCCAATCGAACTTCTCCGGCGCCCGACCATCGTCGACGACGAACGTGCCGCCGGTGTGCGCGATCGGCAAGCCGATGACCAGCGTCCCGATCAGCGCCTCCGCGCGCGGCGTATCCTTGTGGCGCGAGAACTTGTCGCCCTTCTTGTAGGTGATCACGTCGGTGAGCTGTGCCGAGAGGGTCCGAGTCGGGGACAGAACCGCCGCGATCTCGTCGAGGATCGCGGCCGGGTCGAAGCCGTGCACGACGACGCGCTCGCGTGCCTTCAGCCGCTGCGCCGAGCGCACCTTCGGATCGAGCTTGGTCTCCTTGCCGTGGCCGTACGGCGCAGGCTCCGAGTGTGCGAGCAGCCAGTCGACGAACGTCGCATCCTCGATCGCGCCGACATCCCCGTCGGGGAGCGCGAGCGCCAAACGCTCGGTCAGGTTCACGTCACCGCTACAACACGATGCTTCCTCGAGCTTGTCGAGGGCACTCCGCAAGTCCGCCACACTCATGGTGACGAGCTTACGATCAGTTGCCGTCCGGCATCCGCCAGCTGATGGCGATCAGTGTCCGCGGCTGCCCGTCCCACGATCGCTCGCGAAACGCGGCCTGGAGGTCGCGCACGCCCGCGAGCTCGAGCAGGCCCTCGAAGAAGCCCATCGTCTGGTACGCCGCGGCTTCCTCGGCGGGCATGCCCATGTGATAGCGGACGACGATCTGCGCCTGCTCGTCATGCAGCACCGGAACCTCGAGCGCCGCGAAATCGAAGAACGTCTCGCGCATCACGCGAAACCGGTTGAGCGTCTCGATCGGATCGCCGGGCGCCAGCAGGTTCGGATGCGCGGCACGCAGCTGCCCCGCCGAGAACCTGCCCCACAGCTGGACCGTCAACATCTGACCGCGCGCGGTGGTGCGCAGGATCTGATTGCCCATCCGCTCGAAGGTCTCCATCGGATACCAGGCCTCCGGCTCGAGCTTCATCGTCAGGTACAACAGGTCCTGCTCGGGCAGGTGATCGCGCCAGTTGACCCCTTTCTGCGACCGCAACATCTTGACGTAGTCGATGAACAGGACGCCTCGGACGCGCCGCGCAGCACTCACTGCGAACAGAGTAACGAATTTATCAGCCGTGGGTTAGATCCGGGCATGCGCTACGCGCCTCGTCTCGTACCTGCTCGAACTGCGCCACCAAACGCACTCGTCGAGTCGTTGATCGAGAACCCACCCGCGAGTCCTTTGGGTGAGCACGAGCTGATCCCGCAGGTTGCATGGATGGTCGAGCGGGATGACACCTTTGTCCACGTCGACGCCTCCGCACACTGCGACCTGGAGGCGATGCGCGGCTCGGCGATCGAGACGATGCTCGACGGCGAGCTGAGCAGCGAACCGCTGGATCTCCCGGGCGTTACGTTGGCGACCAACGGACGCTACGCGTCGGAGCTGTTGCTCGATCGCGACCACCTCGACAAGCTCCACGAGCTCCTCGGAGTTCGGGGCTATCTCGCCGCCGTGCCCCGCCGAGGTCGGTTCCTGGTCGGTGGTGTGGGTGGGGGTATCGAGGGCATGAAGGCGTTCGTCGCCCATGTCTATGCCGAGCACGAGGCTGCACCGGCGGCCGATCGGATCAGTCCGATCACCTTGTTCGTGCGCGACGGCGCGCCCACCGCGGTGATCGGAGAGCTCCAGTTGAGCGCGCTCGCGGCTACGCGCCGATGATCGCCACGAGATCACCGAGGGGCCACACGACGTGGGTCGCCTCCGCATCGAGCCTGCGGCCGTAGATCAGCCTCAGGGGCTCGCGCGTGAACTGACGGATCGTGTCTTCGATGCGAAGCACATCGGTAGGGACGATTCAGTCGCGCGTGCGATCGACGTCGGGTTCACAGGACGGCCGATTTCTGCGGGCTCGCAACGCGTGCCGGCCGCCTCGTCGATCAATTCGAAGGTCGATGATCTGACGCTCTCGACACTCGAGCGGCACCCGGCGACGCGTGCGAGCTGATCGCAGAAGGACGCGGCCATCGCGAGCATACAGACTTCATCTTCACTTCATCGTCCCTTCACCGCGGGACCACTATGCTGCGTTCAACGGGCGTCCCGCATGAACGACACAGACGGATCCAGGTGGGGGAAGGTGCCCGAAGCGACGTTGATCTTCTGGATGATCAAGATCGCGGCGACTACACTTGGAGAGACCGCCGGCGACGCGGTGACGATGTCGATGGACCTGGGCTACCTGGTCGGCACCGCCGTCTTCGTCGCGGTCTTTCTCGGCGCGGTTGCCGCGCAGATCAAGGCGGACAAGTTCCACCCCTTCCTGTTCTGGGGTGTGATCGTCGCGACCACGACAGCGGGCACGACGCTGGCCGACTTCTTGGACCGCTCGCTGGCCATCGGGTACATCGGTGGCTCGTCGATCCTGTTTGCGCTGCTGCTCACGACCCTCGTGCTGTGGCGACGGAGCTGCGGTTCGGTCGCGCTCGCGTCGATCACCTCGCACAAGGCGGAGATCTTTTACTGGGCGACGATCATGTTCTCGCAGACGCTGGGAACCGCGCTCGGGGACTGGATCGCAGACAGCGACGACGGACTTGGACTTGGCTACGTAGGTGGCGCGCTCCTCTTCGTTGCGGGCCTCGCGGCCGTCGCGGTCGCGTATCTCTGGACCAAGGTGTCCCGCACGTTTCTGTTCTGGGCGGCCTTCATCCTCACCCGCCCGCTGGGGGCCATGGTTGGAGACCTACTCGACAAGCCTCTGGCGAGTGGTGGGCTCGGGCTTAGCCGCTACGCCGCCTCGGCCGTTCTCGGAGCCGTCATCATCGCTGCCGTGATCTTCTTGCCCCACCGGGCGGAGAAGGTCACTGCCGAGCCGTGAGCCCTATCGTGCCGGTGCGGCGAATCGCGCCACGCAGATCCAGACGATCGTCGACGCCGCGAAGGCAGTCTTTGGGCTCCTGATTGTTGGTGACCTCAACGGGGTTCGAACCCGTGTTACCGACGTGAAAGGCCGGTGTCCTAGGCCACTGGACGATGAGGCCATTGAGAAACTAAAAACTTCGCGACCCCAATGGGATTCGAACCCATGTTACCGACGTGAAAGGCCGGTGTCCTGGGCCTCTGGACGATGGGGTCTTGTTCTTCCTTGTCTTGCTTGAGTGAGCCCAGAAGGATTCGAACCTTCGACCCTCGGCTTAAAAGGCCGGTGCTCTACCGACTGAGCTATGGGCCCTTGGGCGCGACACTCTGTAGTAACAAGGCTGGGAAAGCAAGGCAGGGGTGGCTGATCTCCGAGCTGCCAGTCTGCAGAGGCAGCGCATGATGCAGCGCATCATATTGAGATCACCAGGAGAATTGCACTTCGGCGGCCGGGTAGGCTATGTAGGTTTCTGCATGGACAAGCGGGAAGCAGTTCGAGTCCCGGTCAACGTTCGGGCTCGGTGCCGCTGCTCCGAGATCGAGATCGACGGGCTCGTCGAGGACGTCTCGAGGAACGGGATGTTCCTGCGTGCGCCGAAGTGGATTCGTCCCGGCTCCAACGCAGAGATCATGTTGGACCTGCCCGGCGAGGCCACGCTGTTGTTGGAGGTCAAGGTCGTGCGGGTCGAGCACAGCGATGAGCGCGCCGGCATGGGTCTGCAGGTCGTGCATGCTGGAGCGAATCGGCCGTTCGCGAACTTCATCATGCGCCAGCACGCGTCGTCGTCCTCGTAGGGAACGCACGCGTTCACCGAATCTCCGTCGAGCAGATCGTTGGCCCGACGTCGCGGTCTCATCCCCTCGGGATCTCCGCCGCGTACGCCGACGGGCTTCGAGAGGGCCATCGCCGTGAGCCCTCGTTACAACCGCTCGTCCGACGCCTCGACGGATCGCGAGGGAACGAGCGCGTGCTCGCAGCTCGCGCGAGCCAGCCGTCGCTCGACCCTGTGAACGCGTGGATGGTGAATCGATCGGGTCGCTAGAACGCGGTGTGATCGCTGGTAGTGGCTCGGGAAATCCGCTTATAGTGCGCGCACTTTCCTTGCTTACGACGTCGGTCCTTTCCCCTTTGCGCGCCAAGCCTACGACCCGCCGAACCGTCCTTTCGCGTCGTGATGCGATGACGGACGTCGAGCGCGCTGCGGCGGCCTCGGCGATCGCGGTGGCCGTCCACGCGGAGCTCGATCGGTTGGCGACCGGCGCCGTGGTCGCGCTGTACGCCGCCAAAGGCAGCGAGGTCCCGACCGAGGCGATCGATGCCGCGGCACGCGAGCGAGGCCTGGTCGTCGTGTATCCCCGCGTCACCGATGGCGAGCGCGTGCTCTCGTTCGCGGCCGTCGAGCGTAGCTCGCTGGTCACCGCGAAGTACGGGTTGCTCGAGCCGCGCGCCGGCGAGCCCGTGATCGCACTTGGCGAGATCGCGATGTTCGTGGTCCCGGGCGTCGCCTTCGATCGCGATGGCTATCGGGTCGGCTGGGGCCGCGGGCACTACGACGCCACGCTCGCCGTTGCCCCGCGAGGGCGGCGGATCGCGCTCGCGTTCGAGTGCCAGATCGTCGAGAGCGTGGAGCACGAGGCGCACGATGCGCCGATGCACGCGATCATCACGGAGGTCGCGACGCACGTCGTGTGAGTTATGGATACGGTCCTTCTTCTCGTTGCAGTGATTGGTGGCCTCGTGGCCGGCCTTGTCGTCGGCCGCATGCTCGGTAAGGGCAAGGGCGATGACTCGGCGGCACAGCGTGCGGCGGCCGAGGAAGCCGACAAGATCCGCGCTGCCGCGAAAGCGGAGATCGACGAGATCAAGAAGCAGGCGGAGGTCGAGGGCAAGGAGCAGGCGCGCAAGCACAAGACGGATCTCGACGAGGAGCTGCGCGGCCGCAAGACCGAGCTGGCGAAGCGCGAGGAGGGCCTGCAGTCGAAAGAGCGCGAGGTCGAGAAGAGCCGCCGCGAGGCCGAGCGCCGCGCGGGTGAGCTCGAGAAGAAGGAGAAGTCGATCGACGGCAAGATCAAGCAGGCCGATGCCGCCGTCGAGAAGGCCGAGAAGGCGCAGACCGAAGCACGGACCAAGCTCGAGTCGATCGCGCACATGACGGAAGAGGACGCGCGCAAGAAGCTGGAGAATGACGTGCGAGCCCAGGCACTCGCCTCGGCCGCGGTCGAGATCAAGCAGATCGAGGACAACGCGCGGAATGAAGCCACCGCGCGCGCCAAGACGATCGTCGCCACGGCGATCCAGCGGTTCGCGAGCGAGTTCGTCCACGAGCGAACGATCGCCACCATCCCTTTGCCCTCCGACGATCTGAAGGGGCGGTTGATCGGGCGCGAGGGTCGCAACATCCGTGCGCTCGAGGCCGCGACCGGCATCGACATGATCATCGACGACACCGCCGAGTCGATCACGATCTCGTGCTTCAACCCGACGCGACGCGAGATCGCGCGTCTCGCGATTTCGCAGCTCGTCGCGGACGGCCGGATCCATCCGACGCGGATCGAGGAAGTGGTCCGCAAGGCAGAGAAAGATGTCGAGGGACAGGCCAAGGCGGCCGGCGAACAAGCGGTGTTCGATCTCGGCCTCCACCGCGTCCACCCCGAGCTCGTGAAGCTGCTCGGTCGGCTGAAGTTCCGGCAGTCGTACGCGCAGAACGTGCTGCTGCACTCGATCGAGGTCGGCTATCTCGCCGGGCTGATCGCCGCGGAGCTCGGCGCGAACGTCAAGCTCGCGCGCCGTGCCGGCTTGCTGCACGACCTCGGCAAGGCCGCCGATCACGAGCAAGAGGGTGCGCACGCCGAGGTGGGTGCTCAGATCGCGCGCAAGCACGGCGAGTCACCGAAGGTGTGCCAGGCGATCGCCACCCACCACGGCGATGAAGGCGGCGGCCCGCAGCCCGTGGCCGTGCTCGATCACATCGTCGCCGCCGCGAACTCGCTGAGCGCGGCGCGCCCCGGTGCGCGCCGCGAACAGCTCGCCTCGTACATCAAGCGTCTCGACGATCTCGAGGCGATCTGCAAGCGGTTCACCGGCGTCGAGCGCGCCTACGCCCTGCAGGCAGGTCGCGAGATCCGCGTGATGGTGATGAACGATCAGATCGACGATGCGGGTGCGATCGTGATGTCCAAAGAGATCGCGCGCGCGATCGAGAACGAAGCGACCTACCCCGGTCAGATCCGCGTCGTCGTGGTCCGCGAGACCCGCGCGTCCGACTACGCCCGCTAGATCTTCTTCACGGCGATCGGCTTGCTGTCGGCGGAGACCACGCCGGTCTTGTCGACCCAGCGCAGGATCACCTTGTCGCCGGCGCTCGTCAGCGAGGTGCCGTTGGGCAACGCACTACAGCGACCTTGGTAGTACACGGGGATCTCGAGCGCACCCGCGGTGACGAGGCCATACGAGCGCGGCTTCTTGGTCGCAGCGTCGACCACCACCAACGCGATCGCATCCGCGGGAATCGCGCCGAACACCGCAGCGACCTGCACACTGTTGCCGCGGCGACTTGGCCACTCCTTGTAGGTGATCTTGGTCGGTGCGGGTGCCGCGAGCGGCAGGCTCGGGCCCTTCGCACGCGCGAGCTTCGCGATCGCTTTCGTGCCGTCGAACAGCTCGCCGCCGTCGATCTTGGCGGGCAGCTGATACGCGACGAGACCGGGAGCGAGCTCGACCAGCGTCGGCTTGACGCTGCCTGTCTTCGTCTTGATCGTCCACGCTCGCTGCGTCGCATCTCCCTCCTCCTTGCCGCTGCCACCATCGAACTGCGTCCCGACGACCACGCCACCCTCCGCGGTCGTCACGTCGGGCGTCATCACCACCGGCCGAGTGATCGGCATCTCGCACAGCGCCGCGGCGGACGTGGGAGAGAGCAACGCGGCGATCAAGAGAGCGGAGGCAAGGCGCATCGTTCGAGCGTAGCCGACTCACTCCAGATCTTCGAGCAACTCGACATTGCGGACGAGCTTTTCGCCAGCGTCCTCGAGCTCGACCCGCGTACCTCCTCCGATCAATCCACCAGCAGTCCACGGACCTCGCGCTGGATCTCGCTGAGCACCGCCTTGGGCACATCGGGTTCGGCGAAGAACGCGACTGCCTCGAGCGCCTGGGTCGGCTCGTCGACAGGATTGCCGAGGTAGATGCCCGGCGTGAAGGCGAGCTCGGCGGTCCAGCCCTTGCCGGCGCGATCGATCGAGTAGTAGCGGCCGCCTTGCGGAGACTCGCCGCGGCGCCAACCGCGTCGCTGGAGCTCCATCAGCTTGCCGGTCTGGATCACGCGCGAGATCAGCTTCGCGAGGATCAGCGAGACCTCCATGCCGCTGTCCGCCGGGAAGACGTCGCGCTCGAGCTGTGCGATCGGCTGCTCCGGTAGACGCTGCTTCCACGCCGCGAGATCTGGGAGCTCGACCGGATGCGCCACGCCATACGTGGCATCGATCGCGAGCTCGCGTGGCTTGCCGTCGAGGCCGACGGGACCGTCGACGGTGATCGCGAAGGCGAACGCGAGCTGGCCCTCGTGATACGCCCCCCACACCAGGCCGCGCGCGAGGTGCCGGATCAGCGAGTGCATCAAGTAGATCTCGGAGAAGTGCGCGTACGGCAGGCGATGCCCGTCGGCGAGGAGCTGTTCGAGCCGCGCGAGCTGCGTGCGCGCGACGGTCTTGCACATCTTCCCGAGGGCCTTCCAGCGCGCCTGATCCTCCGTGTCACGCGGCTTCTCGACGATGGAGCCATCCGCGGTGACGAGGCTCGGCACCAGCGAGGCATCGAAGGTCGCACGCAGGTCACCGAACGTCAGGTCGGCTTCTGCGAGCTCGGGCACCAGCCGATCTGCGAGCTCCTCGGTCCCGAGCCCGAGCGACGTCGCCACCGTCTCGAACACCGTCTCCGCGCGCGCTTGCAGCGCCTTGGATTGCACCTTGGTCGCGACCTCGTGGATCTCGATCAGCCCGGCCTGCGTGCGCATGGTCGCGAGGACTTCGACCGCCTCCTGGGCGCGCGCGGAGTTCCCGCGAGGTGCCCAGACGCGCGCGAGCCGACCGAGCGCCTTCGCGTTGGCATCGTCGGGGAAGCGCCCCACGGCGTACATCGCCCACTTGTGTTTCGGCGGCGCACCCGCGAACAGCCACTGGCGAAACACGCTCCACGAGAACCGCGAGAGTGAGGCTTCGGTGTAGCGCGCGGCCGCCGCGTCGAGTGCCGGTTGCCCGCCGGGGAGCGTGGCCGCGAGCAGCTGGAGGAATTCGCCGAGGCCCGGGCCCTGCAGCGCGACCCCGTCGGCGATGGGCCGCGGCAGGCTCGCGAGATCGAGGAAGTCGGGGAGCTTCGGCGCACGCCCCGGGAGCTGCGGCGCGCCGGCCGCGGCGAGCTCGGTGGCATCCACGCCCAGCTCGGAGCTGACGCGCTCGACGATGGTCGCGAACTTCGACGCGACGTGCGCGAGCGCCTTCGCGTTCGCGGCGCGCTGCTGCTTGTCACCGTCGAGATCTCGCAACAAGCCGAGCGCCGCGGCCTCGGGATACTCCTCGAGCCACGTCCGCCCGACCCTCTCCATCTTCTTGACCAGCGCGAACCCGCGCGCCATCAGCGGCGCGACCTTCGGCGACTCGACGCGCGCCAGCGCCGCCATCGTGTCGGGCTTGGTGCGGACGAACGCGAGGATCGAGTCGAGCTCGCCCTGCCCGAACCGCGCGAGCAGGTGCTCGAGGTCGTCGGTCTGCGCGTACCAGTGCGCCGGCTCGATCGCCTTCCACAGCTCGAGCGCGGTCTCGTCGCCGACCCACACGAGCTGACTTGCGAACGCCTTGTCGGCCTTCGCCATCGCGAGCGTGCGCTTCGCGATCTCGGCGTCCATGTTCTCGCCGGCGCGCTCGTGGAGCTGCGCGTGGTGCTCGCGCTCGCCGGGATCCCAGTGGATGCGATCGAGGAACCCCACGTCGCGCAGCGGTGCAGCCTTGGACGGAGCGTCTGCCTTCGGCTTCTTCGCCTTGTTCACCGGCTTCGCCCACGGCGACACCCAGCCCGCGTCGGCGGGCAACCGCGCGCCGGTGTCGACGAGGAGTCGCGTGATGTACGGGTCCTCGACCCGTGCGGCCTCGTCGGGCACCGCGGTGACGAGCTCGGCGAGGAAGCCGTGCGCGAGATGTAGCCCGAGCAGGCGACGCGGCCGCTGCGAGGTGAACATCGGCGCGAGCGCCGCGATCGTCGCCGCGGTTCGCGACAGCTTCGCGATCACCGGATGCGCTTCGTCGGCATCCGCGAGCTCGAGCAGCGCGCGCAACCCATCCGGATCGCCGAGCGCCGCGAGCTCGCCGTACCGGCGCGACAGCCGCAACGCCGCCACGGCATCGGGGGACTTCGCGATCTCGGCCGGGCCGATGGCTTCACCGATCTGATAGTTCTGGGCGAGCTTCGCGTGATCGAGCCGCGCGTTGCGCATCGCGGCGAGCACGCCGAAGCGCACGGCGGTGTCGTCGTGATCGACGTCGGCGTGTCGCAGCTCCGCGCGATCCGCCGGCGTCCATCGCGACTCGTCGTCGGGAAACACGAACGCGAGTGCGGCCCGCACGTGCCACGCGCGGCTCGCACGGTTCGCGACCTCCGCGGCCGCGGCGCGATCCACCTTGGAGGCTTCGTCCATCGCGCGACGCATCCACAGCCATGGCCGCACGCCGAGGTTCGCCAGCCCCTGCGCGGGTCGTGCGCGCCGCAGCGCCCAGATCGAGCTGTCCCACTCGTAGCTGCGCCGCTCGTACGCGAGGGCCGCGAGCAGCACCTCGAGCGCACGCGCCACGCCGCCGGTGCTGCGGTACCACTCGAGGAACGCCGGCGAAGGATCGGTCCGCCAATCCATGCCCCACAGCGCGAACGCGGCGCCTTCCACGGACGCCGCCAGTGGTGCCTCCTGCTTCAGCGCGAACCGCTCGAGCAGCTCGGTCGCGAGCATGCGCATGTCGGGCTGCATGCGGTCCATCCCAGCGAGCACCGGTGCGCGGTGGATGTGCGCGAGCACGCCTTCGAACGACATCCGCGGAGCATAGGCAAAGCCGCCCCCCGGTTCAGGTGTCGAACCACTCGATGTGGTCATTGGCGGTTCAACGGGCGTCAGGGACGACCTCTCGTGGCGCGAGTGCGCGCACGATGGCGCGATGGGTGGCTCGCGATCGTGTTCGTGCTCGTCCCGCGGGCCGCGCCCACACCCTGCGGTGCGCTACGACGGCATCCTCGAAGTCGAACGTAGCTTCGCCGTGTGGATCTCCGACGATGATGCGTCGCACGTGCCGTTGCGCGTCGAGCTCGGCTCCGAAGTCGGCGTGTTCGTCGCCGAGCTGGTCACCTATCAAGGCCCGCCCGAACGCCGTCCTTGACAAAGTGTATAACATACACTATTAACTGGCCATGCTCGATTGTCTGGTCCGGCGCAGCTACGCCGCCGCTGCGTTGTTCGTAGATCACCCGCCCAGGTTGCGGCACCTCCACAAACGGATGGTGCTCGACGCAGCCGTACCGCGCGGCACCACGCTGGCGGGTCGGATCGAGCTGACGCGCTGGAAGCCGGCCGAGCTACCGGCGGCGTGCACGCTGGGCGCGACCGTGTGCACTCCACTGCCCGGGTATTTCGACTACGCGGGCGATCAGCGCGGGGTGTGGCACCTCAACTTCGCGGATCCGAATCTGTTCTTCGCCTACGGCTCCGCGCTCCTCGCGCAGGACGAGCTCCAGGCAGCCGAGCATCCCGCGCTGGGGCCGATCCGCGAGGCGCTGCTCGCCGAGGGCCAGCCGGCACTCACCGAGGAAGACGGGCGCCCCACGCCGGTGCTGGTCGCCGGCGTCGAGCGGCGCTGCGAGATCCTGACCGCGCCTTCGCCGTCGCGCCCCGGCGGGCTGTACGGCAATCGCTTCGCGTCCGCGTCGCTCGACGACGTGCGCGATGCGCTCCGCGTGATCTCGCCGCCGACGTTGTCGAACCTGATCGCGATCGCCGCACCCGGCGGTGGCACCGGTGCGTACTCGCGCGACGACCTCGAGCAGGTGCTCGTCACCGCGTATACCGGCTTCGCGGCGGCGGCGCTCGAGTCGCGTGCGATGTGGCCCGGCAGGCCCGTCGAGATCCGCACCGGGTTCTGGGGCTGCGGTGCGTTCGGAGGCAACCGTCATGTGATGACGCTGCTCCAGCTCCTCGCCGCGCGGCTCGCCGGGATCGATCGCCTGACGTTCTACACCTTCGACGACGCCGGGCTCGCCGCGTATCGCAAGGGCGCCACGGACCTCGACGAGGTCTCGCAACCCGGCGGCTCGCTCGTCGAGGTGATCGCGCGCATCGAGGCTCGCGACTACCCGTGGGGTTACAGCGACGGCACCTGAGCCTGGAGCTCGGCCCACAGCGCCTCGACGTGCCGCCGCTCGGTCCGCTCCGCGCCGATCGAGACCCGCAGGATCTGCTTGCCGTCGCAGATGCTCGGCGTCAGGTACGCGCGACCGCTGTGGTTGATCCTCCGCGCGATCTCGAGGTTGTGCGCGGTGAGGTCGACGTCCGGCGCGACATGGCGGATGCACACGGTCTGCAACTGCACGGGCGCGATGACCTCCCAGCCCGGCGTCCTCCTGACCTCGCGCTCGAGCCACCGCGCGTTCGCGAGATCGCGGCGCAGGCGTGTCCGCAGTCCTTCGGCGCCGACGTCGAGCAGGTAGAACCACAGCTTGAGCGCACGGAACCGGCGACCGAGCGGGATGTGCCAGTCGCGAAAGTTCGAGACCTCGCCATCCTGCTGCGTGCGCAGGTAGGCCGGGTTGGTGCCCATCACGCGGATCAGGTGCTGCGGATCGCGGCAGTAGTACGCCGACAGATCGAAGCCCGGCCCCATCCACTTGTGCGGGTTGAACAC
>JANNBP010000158.1:0-2903 GCA_031385555.1 Deltaproteobacteria bacterium
TGCCCCCGACCTCGCGGATCTCGTGGAAAGCGCCAGCGCTCGGCACCGCCAGCATCTACACCGTCAACTTCCAGAAGCTCGGGGTTGGCGCGAACAACAGCACCAATCAAAAGCTGGCCGCGTTTGTGACGACCACCGACACGTTCCTCGACATCCCGCCGGGAATCCTCGAGAGCGGGCAGTCCTACTTCTTCGTGATCGCCGCGACCAACGGCGGCAACATCGACGCGCCGTCCCGCCGCCGGTTGCCGGAAGCGCTCACGCCGGTCGCGTCTGCGATCATTACGATCGGCGTTGGCGGCGTCGAGCCAGGCACGATGATCGATGCAGGGATCGATGCGCCAACCAGTGGCTTCTGCGACCTGGTCGGACAGACGGGGTGCAGTGCTGGACTCAAGTGCGGCGTGTTGCAGAACCAGCCGATGTGCCAGCCGAACGGTGCCATCTCGATCGACGGTACGTGCACCGGCACCAACGAATCCAACAATTGCACGTCGGGTGGCATCTGCATCTTCCAGACCTGTCGCGCGTTCTGTCCGCAGGACGGCAGTGCTGCGGGATGCGCCGGCAACGAGACCTGTCACCAATTCGGTGGGTTCAACTCGTGTCTGACCAACTGCAACTCACTAGCGCCAAGCTGCCCGACCACCGCCGCGGGTTCGCAGGGCTGCTACGAAACCCTGACCGGCGGCGAGTGCATCACGTCGGCGAGCAATATCGCGATCGGAGGAACGTGCACGTTCCTCAACGACTGCACGGCGGGGAGCGGTTGCCTCAACAACGTCTGCCTCAAGTACTGCGACTTCGCCCAGTTTCCCGACGTGCAAGGCCCTTGCAACGCCGGCCAGACCTGTCAGCTACACAACGCGAACAACAACGTCGGAGTCTGCCTGTGATCGCGGTCGGCGCCGTTCTCGCCGACAAGTACCGCGTCGACAAGGTGCTCGGCATCGGCGGCATGGGCATGGTCGTCGCCGCGACGCACCTCGAGCTCGACCAGCGCGTCGCGCTCAAGTTCATGCTGCCCGAGGCGCTGATGTCGGCGCAGGCGACGGATCGATTCCTTCGCGAGGCCCGCGCCGCGGTCAAGTTGCGCGGCGAGCACGTCTGTCGTGTGCTCGATGTCGGCAAGCTCGAGAACGGCTCGCCGTACATCGTGATGGAGTTCCTCGAGGGCGAGGACTTCGCGCAGCTCCTCTCCCGGCGCGGCGCGCTGCCCGTGCACGAGGCGATCGACTTCGTGCTGCAGGCGCTTGAGGGCCTCGCCGAGGCGCACGTCAACGGCATCGTCCATCGCGATCTCAAGCCGGGCAATCTGTTCATCGCCACCGACAACGACGGCTCGCCTCTCGTCAAGGTGCTCGACTTCGGCATCTCGAAGTTAGCGGGTGCGAACGCAACCAAAACCGGCGAGGTGATGGGCTCGCCCGCGTACATGGCGCCCGAGCAGATGGTGTCCGCGAAGGACGTCGATGCGCGGGCCGATCTGTGGGCGATGGGCGTCATCCTCTATCACGCGATCGCCGGGCGGATTCCGTTCGAGGAGGACAACCTTCCTGCCCTGTGCATGGCGGTGATGAACTCGACGCCGCGACCGGTCGATGCGATCGCGCCGAATCCGGTGCCACCCGGATTATCCGCGACGGTGATGCGATGTCTCGCGAAGCAGCGCGAGGGGCGCCCGAGCGATGTCGGCGAGCTCGCGGCGGCCCTCGCACCCTTCGGCAGCGCGGATGCGCAGGCCTCTGCGGCGCGGATCGGCAAGGTGCTGCGCCGTCAGGGCTCGTCGTCGGGGTCGTCGGCTGCGATCGCGGTGACCATGCCGTCATCATCATCACTCCTGCCGGCTGCCCAAGCGACACCGACGACGCCGAATCAGCCGATCAGCACGATCGGTGCGAGTGCCGGTGAGTCACTTCGTCTTCCACCGCAGAGCCCGGCGAAGCCGAAGTCGAAGTGGCCGCTGTTCGCCGCCGGTGGTGCGTCCGCTGCGATCGCGGTGGTTGTGATCGCGCTGGCCGCACGCGGTGGCAAGTCGGACCCGACGACTCCATCGATTCCAACGCCGACCACGCAGCCTCCACCCAGCGAGCCAAGCAAACCTCTCATCGAGCAGACCACCGTAACACCACCAGTGCAGCCTACGACGACGGCCGTGACGCCACCAGTGCAGCCGCCGACCACTCCAACACTCGAGTCACCGGTCAAACCGACCAAGCCGACGATCGCGACCAAGCCGTCGAAGCCGGTGACGCTGACGACAACGACGATCAAGGCCGGGTCGGGCTCCGGCTCGAGCACCACGGTCGCCGAGACCCCGAAGCCCGGATCGGGCTCCGCCTCGACCAAACCGGCGACGTCCGGTGCGGGTTCGGGACCGGGATCCGGCTACAAGGGCATCGAGGGCAAGATCATCACCGAGTATCCGCCGCCCAAGGCGCCCTGAGCTACTTCGCGACGACGCCCGCGCTATCCAAGATCGCGATCCCCATCGGGGACTCGCCGGCGATCAGGCCCGAGGCGACCGGGATCACGTTGCTGTCCGCTTCGATGGTCTTCATGCTGGGTCCTCTCGCAACCGACATGCCGACGACGGCCCTCGTGGTGTCGCGCAGTTGACTGGAGGTCAATGTCCGCCCCGGTAGACACCTGCAACCCCGAGCGTGCGTTGCCGCGGTTTGCCCCGTCGCGATCGCCGCGAGTCGCGCACCCTTCACAGATGGGTTTGCGGTTCGTGGGACTCGTGCTGCTTGCCCTGTTCAGTTCTGACGCGCGCGCTGACCAGGTGCGCCTTCGCGTCGGCACCCTCGCCGTCGACGGCAGCCGCTACATGGCTGACATCCTGGCGTTGTCGAAGGAGATCGAGCTGCGCACGAACCGGACCGTGCGCCTCGACTGGGTCA
>JANNBP010000174.1:0-10358 GCA_031385555.1 Deltaproteobacteria bacterium
TCGATTCGCTCGAGGCGATGGACGGCCATCCGGCGCTGAATTCGCCGTTCGATCGTCTTCGGTTTGTAGTGGGACAGATCGATCCCGAAGGCCGCCTTCAGGAGCACGGCGAGGCGGCCCACGTTCTCCTGAAACTCCGGAAGCGCGGTGGCTTGCTGGAGGTATGGGTGCGTCGAGACCCGCAAGATCTCGTCGGCGATCGCTTCGGGCGTGAGGCAGAAATCGGCCGACCCGCTGTCCTGGGCGCTGCGCGGCATGCCGTCGAACTTGGCGCTCGACGGCTCCTGGGCGAACGTGATCCCGCCCGCCGCCTTGATCGCGCCGAGCCCGAACGTGCCGTCCGTACCGGTCCCCGACATCACGACGCCCATCGCCTTGATGCCGCGGTTGTCCGCCAACGAGCGAAAGAACGCGTCGATCGGCATCTCCGGGCGAGCCCCCAGCGAAGGCGTGATCAACCGAATGGTCTCGCCTTCGAGTGCGAGGACCGCGTTCGGCGGAGTCACGTAGACGTGATTCGCCTTGATCACGACGCCGTCCTCGACGGTCTCGACCGCGAGAATGCTCGCGCGTCCGAGCAGCTCCGTCAGCATGCTGCTCTGGTTTGGCGCGAGGTGTTGAACCACGACGAACGCGGCGCCGTCGACGGTGGTGCGCCGCAGGAGCGAGCTCACTGCCTCGAGCCCTCCTGCCGAAGCTCCGATCCCGACGACAAAAAACGAGGGGCCACCACCGACCGGATCCGTGGATCCAGCGCCGGGATCGTCCCCATCGAGTTCTCTCGACATCCGTGATCGGGTTTAACACCCTCACGCCTCGACCAAGCCCTCGACCGGTGGACATCGCCCTCCCATTTGCATGGGCGTTGGCGCTCGTCGGCGGGAGTGATCGTGATCGGTGCGAGTGCACGCGAATGCCGTGTGCAATTTTCCAGTACGGAGACCCGGGCAAGCGCCGATCGCGGCGCTCGGAAGTCTGGTTCGGTGGAGCCGCTGGCCGGGTATGATCCGGCGACCTACGGTTTACGAAACCGTTGCTCTACCACTGAGCTACAGCGGCCTGTAGAGGGCCTAAGACGTACCCGAGCCCCGTGGGTTTCGCAACCCCCGACCACGAGATCTGCTCAACGGTTCGCGGGCCGTCACCGAGTGCATACGCGCCATCACCGAGCGTCGGTTGTTCGCCGTCGCGATCGGCGGCCGTGAGAACCATGGCGCACGCCGCATGGGCGGTGGGCTGGGTCAGAGCCGGACGTCGGTCGAGTGGCTGACTCAGTCATAGGCTGACCAAGACGAGCGGATGGACGCCGCGAAGCGCCCCGGTGGCTCGCGAGTTAGCGCCGCGTGACGATGCCGAGCACGTTCGGCAGGGCCCACTGCACGTGGTTGTCGTCGTTCTCGACGAAGCCGGTCTCGTAGCTCCCGACGCGCGACAAGGTCCCCGCGACCAGCGTCGCTTCGGGGCCACCCTCGAGGAACACCGCACCCGCGAGATCGTGGGTCGCGAGCGACTTCGAGAGCTCCGCCATGGTCACCGCACCTCGCGCGTGCAGCAGCACGACACGATTCGATCGATCCACACCCAGCACGGCCGCCGAGTACTGCTTCGGGTCCTGCCACGCGAGCGCGCTGCCGTCGCAATCGAGGAGACGATAGCTCTGGATCAGCGAGCGGTACTTCGCGCGCAGTGCCGCCAGATCGAACCCGGCGCACTGCCTCGCGGTCGCGATCACCGGCGGATCCTTCGCGGCCACCGGATCCCACGCGATGAAGCCACCGAACTTCGGGTTGTCGTCGCCCAGCGCGCGCCCGCGATCGATCAGCAGGCCGACCGGCGCCCCACCCTCGTGAAACATCCCCGCGTTGATCACCGCGCGTAGCTTCTCGTCGTCTCGCCACCGATCCGCGGTGCGTCCCGAAGCGTCCGAGAACACCTGAAGTCCCCCCTCGAAGCGCACGACGTCGATGCACGGCTCCCCGGCGATCGGGGTCGCGTCGATCACCCAGCGTTCGGGGGCATCGCCGATCGGGCATCTCGGACGTGCATCGACCACTGGCGAGGACGATCCCACGGAGGGTGGCGCACTCGACGAACCACACGAGACGAGCACCAGGCACCAACGCACGCCGTCACAACGCGGATCCCCTCGGGGTCATTCCGAGGGGTTCAGCGAGGGATGTCGCTGTTCGATCCTCGTGGCCAGCACACTAATCGCGCGCACCACCAGCATCGCGAGGACTCGTCGAGTCCACTCGCGACAAAACCGCGGCCACACCGCACGCACTGCGGCGTGCTGCCACGTGGCTCTGCTTCTCGACGACGCATGCGTTCGATGAATGGCAGGTACATAGGCGACTCCCTCGCGGAAGCCATGCAGATCACGATCCGGAACGAGCTGACTTCACCGCAGAGCACAACGCGGCGATCGTCGCTGCGGGATCCTCGCTGGTCCACGCGGCACGGACCACCGCGACGGCATCGGCCCCACCTCGCACCGCGTCACGCGCACGCGCGGGAGAGTCGATCCCGCCGACGGCGACGAGAGGAACTCCGAGCCGGAGCTCGAGCGCGGAGGTGCCGAGTGGTTCGAGGATGCCTTGCTTCGACGGCGTCGCCCAGATCGGGCCGAGCTGGACGACATCAGCCCCACTCGCTACCGCTTCGCGCACGCCTTCGCGGGAGTGTCGCGAACACCCCAGCACCCGCGCACCCAGCGCCCTCGCCTCCGCGATCGCGAGCCCGTGCTCTGGCAACTGCACGCCATCGACACCTGCCGCGAGCGCCACGTCGACGCGATCGTTGAGCCAGACCTCGGAGCCCAGGGGCTTGGCGATCGCGAGCAACGCGCGCGCGAACGCCAGCAACGGACCGCCATCCAGATCCTTCTCGCGGATCTGAAACCGCACCTCGGGGCTCGCGATCACGCGTGCACGCTCCAGCAGCTCGTCGAGCGAGCACAGCTTCCGATCGGTGATCGCGACGACCCGGATCACTCGATCAAGCCGGCGGTCGGCGACGACGCGTTCGCGTAGTCCTTGCGCGGCATCCGCCCCGCGCGGAACGACTTGCGCCCCGCATCGACCCCGAGCCGCATCGCCTCGGCCATCAGGACCGGGTCCTTCGCACCCGCGATGCCGGTGTTCATCAGCACCGCCGCGCACCCGAGCTCCATCGCGATCGCCGCGTCCGATGCGCAGCCCACGCCGGCATCGACGATCACCGGCACGCCGACGTTCTCGATGATCAACCGGATGTTGTGCGGGTTGCGGATCCCGAGACCCGAGCCGATCGGCGCCGCGAGTGGCATCACCGCGAGACAGCCCGCCTCCTCGAGGCGCTTGCAGGTGATCAGATCGTCCGAGCAGTACGGCAGGACCTTGAAGCCCTCCTTGACCAGGCGCCTCGCGGCTTCGACGGTCGCGGTGTTGTCGGGGAACAGCGTCTTCGGATCCCCGATCACCTCGAGCTTGACCAGCTCGTCCATGCCGAGCTCGCGCGCGAGGTGCAGCGTGCGGATCGCTTCATCCGCCGTGTAGCAGCCTGCCGTGTTGGGCAGCAGGATGTACTTCTTCCGATCGATCGCATCGAGGACCGTGGGCTCCTTCGAGCTCAGGTCGACGCGCCGCAGCGCGACGGTCACGATCTCCGCACCCGACGCCGCGAGCGCCGCACGCGTCTGGTCGTTCGAGGCGTACTTGCCGGTGCCGACGATGATCCGCGACGACAACGTCTTGTCGCCGAGCTTCCAGGTATCCATTACGAGCCTCCTCCTACGAAGGTGACGAGCTCCAGGTGATCACCCGATGCGAGAATCGTGGAGGCGTGCGAGGCACGCGGCACGATCTCGCGATTGCGCTCGACGGCAACGCGTCGCTCGCCAAGCCCGAGTTGATCGAGGAGTACGGACACGGTGGTCCCTTCCTCGATCTTCCTCGGCTGTCCGTTGATGACCACGTCGATACTCGTCGACATCGGCGGGGAACCTACCACTGCTCGTCGTGGGAGCGGGTCCCCCCACGGATCGCAAGTCCCCAGTGAACCAACCGCACGATCCTGTGACGACCACGACATCCGTGCCGTGGTCGCCAATGAAGTTGTGAAGGGTTTGTCACGGTATCGGGCTCGCTGCACCGCGGCAACCAGCCCAAACCACACGTTTGGAGAGCGATCTCGATCACTGGCTCGTAACTGGCAGTGAAGCAGGTCGGGTCGTCACCCAGGAGCCTTGCACTTTATGACTCTAGGAATCGCCCGTCCGATGATCGCGCCAACTGTTGGTTTGCCCATGCGTAGCCCCGACCCGCGAATCGCTGGGGAGGATCCGGCCCGCATTCGAGCCACCATTGCACGTGCGCCGCTGTTCGCGGCCCTGCCTATCTCTGCCATCGAAGATCTGACTGCGAGGGTGGCGGTACGAAAGGTTGCTGTCGGCTCGGCGGTCGTCTCCCAAGACGAGCCCGGCGACGCGATGTTCGTGATCATGAACGGCCGCGTCAAGGTCGTGATCTTCGGCGAGAGTGGCCGAGAGGTAACGCTGTCGATCCTGCGCGCCGGTGATTCGTTCGGCGAGATGTCGCTGTTCGATCAGGCACCGCGCTCCGCACACTGCCTCGCGATCGAGCCGACCACGCTGCTCGTGTTGTCGCGCGAAGATCTGATGCGTCACATCCACGTCCACGCGCGCACGGCGATGAACCTCCTCGGCGAGATGTCGCGCCGCCTGCGCCGCGCCGACGAGACCATCGCGCAGCTCGCCCTGTGCGACGTCAACGAACGCCTGATCCACCGCCTCGTCGCCCTCGGCCGCGAGGAAGGTGCCTCCGGTCCCGATGGCCTCGTGGTTCGCCGCCGCCCGACGCAGCAGGAGCTCGCGAACATGATCGGTAGCTGCCGCGAGACCATCTCGCGCGCCTTCAACCAGCTCGCCCGCGATGGGCTCATCATCCCGCGCGGCCGGTCGCTGGTGGTCACGCCCGCGTTGATCGAGAAGGCCGAGAAGAAGAAGGCCGCGTAGTCGCTCGTTTCGCCGACGAGAACTGCGCCGCTCGCAAGGGCGGCGTTTGGGTTTTCGGTGTCGGAGCTCTTACCAGCGTGAGATCGCGCATTGTGTGGTGTACGCGATACACGCGCCCGCCTTGACACTGCTCGCCTCGGCAGCTCAGATCGCCGGAACATGCAGCACGCGTCGACGATGATCCGACGCACGCGGGTCGAGGTCGACCTCGCGGCGATCATCGCCAATGCGCGTGCCGTGAGCTCGCTGACCCGCGCGCAGGTCTATGCCGTCGTCAAGGCGGATGGCTATGGTCACGGGGCCATCACCGTCGCGCTGGCGCTGACACGTGCGAAGGCCGCCGCCGGGTTCGCGGTCAGCTTGGTCGAGGAAGGCGTCGCGCTCCGCGATGCCGGCGTGACACCGCCGATCCTCGTGATGGGCCCGAGCCAGCACGGTGGCGAGGACGAGATCCTCGCCGCGAACCTGACCCCCGTGATCGCCAGCTTCGAGGATCTCGCGGCGCTGGCGTCGGCGGTGAAGCGGCGCAACCAGCCGATGGACGCGCACCTCAAGGTCGATACCGGGATGGGGCGGCTCGGCGTCGCGACCGAGGAGGCCCCCGAGCTCGCGCGCGATGCACAGCGGATGGGCATCCAGGTCGTCGGCCTGATGACCCACTTCGCGTGCGCGGACTCCGATGACCCCGCGGACCCCGAGTCGATGACGCGCATGCAGCTCGCGCGGTTCGCGGACGTCGATCGCGCCCTGACCGCCGGCGGGGCAACGATCAAGGTCCGCCATGCGGCGAACTCGAGCGGCGCCCTGATGTTCCCCGAGGCGCGCTTCGATCTCGTGCGCACCGGCATCGCGATCTACGGCAGCGGCCGCTGGCCCGCCGGCGCCGAGCACGTCCAGGCGATGCGCCTCGTCACCGAGGTCGCGCAGATCCGGACGATCCCCGAGGGCGGTACCGTCGGCTACGGCGCCACCTGGCGCGCGACGCGCCCGACCAGGATCGCCGTCCTCCCCCTCGGCTATGCCGACGGTCTGCCCCGCCGCGCCACCGGTCACGCCGAAGTCGCGATCCGCGGCCTGCGCGTCAAGCTGATCGGGGTGATCAGCATGGATATCGCGATCGCCGACATCACCGACGCGCCGCAGATCCAGCTCGGCGATGCCGCGGTGCTGCTCGGTCGCGCGAGCGATGGCGCGTCGATCACGACGGCCGAGTACGCATCGTGGGCCGGCCTCACCGAGTACGAGGTAACGTGCGGGATGAGCAAGCGCGTCCCGCGCACCTACGTCGGAGACCCTGCGTGAGCGCGCAAGGCGAAGACGAACCGACGAACGTGCAGGCTCCTCCGGAACAGGAGATCCAGGTCGCGGTCAACTTCGACGAGAAGCCCGTCGAGAAGATGACGGTCGGCAAGGCCGTCTGGATCGGCGTCAAGGATGCCGGCTCGCCGGTCGGCCGGTTCCTCGACACCGTCGGCGGTCATTTGCTCCTGATGATGCGCGCGATCGCGTGGCTGCCGCGCCGCCCGTTCCGCTTCAAGAACTTCCTCGACGCCGGCGAGTACATCGGCTTCCACAGCCTCCCGATCGTCCTCCTCGTCGCGTTCTTCACCGGCGCCGTGCTGTCGCTGCAGTCGGTCGCCGCGTTCCGTCAGTTCGGTCTCGAGTCGTTCGCCGGCGCCACCACCGGCAAGGCGCTGTCGATCGAGCTCGCTCCGGTGATGACCGCGCTGATGCTCGCCGGTCGCGCCGGTGCAGGCATCGCCACCGAGCTCGGTACGATGCGGATCAGCGAGCAGATCGACGCGCTCGAATCGATGGCCGTCAACCCGGTGCAGTACCTGGTGACGCCGCGCATCGTGATGGCGGCGATCGTCACGCCGCTCCTCTCCTTGCTCGCGTTCGTGGTCGGCATGGGCGGCGCCTACCTCGTCGCGGTGCTGTTGCTCGGTGTCGACGAAGGGCAATGGGTCGCGAACTTCCGCGAGGTCGTGCTGCTCCAGGACGTGCTCCAGGGGTTGATCAAGAGCGTGTTCTTCGGGTTCCTGGTCGTGCTGATCGGTTGCTATCAGGGGTTCAACGCGAAGGGCGGCGGCCGCGGCGTCGGCATGGGCACCACGCGCGCCGTGGTGACGTCGTCGGTGTCGGTGCTCGTCCTCGACTACTTCCTGACCGACATCCTGCTGTCCATCCTCGGGACCGGGAAGCAGATGTAATGGGGTATAAGGAGCCGGTTCAGTGAAGGGAATCTCCGCAGGTGTCCGCGTCGCGATCCTCTTCCTGTTGGTCGCGGTCGGCGGGTACGTCGTCTGGAAGAACCTAGGGCAGAGCGCCTCGGGCTCCAACAGCTACGAGCTGATCGCGCGGTTCCGCGATGCCGCCGGTCTGCCGAAGGGCAGCCGCGTCGTGCTCGCCGGCATCTCCCTCGGGGAGGTGACCAAGACCGAGGTCGACGGCCGCTACGCGCGGATCACGTTCCGCGTCCGCCGCGACGTCAGGGTGTTCACCAGCGGCGTGGTCGTGAAGAAGGCGTCGTCGCTGCTCGGCGACAACTACCTCGAGATCGATCCGGGCGAAGCCAAGAAGCAGATGCCCGACGGCACGAGCAAGGACTTCACGCTTCTCGGCCCGGACTGCGCCACGTATCACGACGATGACGAGAAGAAGTCCGAACCCTGCAAGCTGATCCCGAACGTGATCGAGGCGACCACGCCGGATCAGCTGCTGCGCCGGATCGAGCAGACGGTGCCGAAGGTCGACGTCGTGCTCGAGAGCGTGCGCGATCTGTCTGAGGATCTGCGGCGCGTCGTCAACGGGCCGCTGTCGAGCGTGGCGAACCGCGTCGACGGTCTCGTGCAGAAGGAAGCCGATACGGTCGCGCGGATCATCGAGCGCGCAGATCGCTCGATGGCGAAGATCGAAGTGATCGCGAACGACATCCGCGCGATCACCAAGAACGCGGATCCGCAGGTCGCGAAGATCCTGAAGAACCTCGACGAGGCCACCGCCGATGCGAAGGATCTCGTCGCCACCGCGAAGCGCGAGCTCGAGGACACCGGCAAGTCGCTGCGCGGCAAGCTCGACAAGCTCGACGGCGTCATCAACAACACCGAGTCGATCACCGCGACGATCGATCAGGACAAGGGCACACTCGGCCGGCTCGTCAACGACCCCACGATCGCCGACAACGTCGAGGCGATCACCGACGACGCGCGCGGCTTCCTCGGCACGCTATTCGGCATCAAGGCGTACGTCGGGCTCCGCAGCGAGTGGAACTTCGGCGCCGCCCTCGCCCGCCACTACGTCTCGATCGAGCTCCACACGCGCCCGGACAAGTACTACTTGATCGAGCTCGAGAAGGGCCCGCGCGGTAACTACCCGGTCGTCACGCTCAACTTCGATCCCACCGTCGATCCCAACAACTGGATCCGGAAGTCCGTGATCGAGGACAAGATCCGCTTCACGTTCCAGTTCGCGAAGCGGTTCGGCTGGGCCACGCTGCGCTACGGCATCAAGGAATCGACCGGCGGCATCGGCTTCGACGCCAACACCACGTGGATGAACCGCCGCCTCGGCCTGTCACTCGATCTGTTCGACGCCACGTTCGATCAGCTGCCGCGCGTCAAGATCACCGGTGCGATCGAGATGTTCCGCCACGTCTACATCCTCGGTGGCGTCGACGAGCTGATCAATCCGCCGGACTCGCTCAACGTGATCACCGGCACCGACCCGAGCGGCGTGCCGATCCAGTTCGAGAAGTTCCGGTTCGGCCGCGACTTCTTCGCGGGTGCGATGCTGCGGTTCAACGACGAGGACCTCGCCGCGCTGCTCACCGTCGCTGGCTCGGCCGTCAGCGGCGCCGCGCAGTAGCGCGGGGGTTGAGGCCTAGCCCCTGGCCCAACGATGCCGGGGGGCCTAGCTCCAACGATGCGGAGGCCTGGCCCCAACGATGCGGAGGCCTAGCCCCAACGATGCGGGCCCTGGTCCCAAACGATGCGGTGCGGGGGCTAGTCCCCCGGATCTTTGATTACGCGACAAAGTCAGGGCGTTCGGTGGGCAACGAGCGTGCGCGTTGCGAAGCGCGCAATTGATTCGAGAATCTCATCTGCGTTCTTCGTCCACTTGAACGGCTTGGGTTCGTCGTTGTGGGCGGCGAGATACACGTCGATCGCTGTGCGCAGTTGGAGCGTGCTGGTGTGAGAGCCACGTCGAAGCGCGTGCTCGGTCAGTAGGCCAAAGAAACGCTCGACGAGGTTCAGCCAGGAAGCGTGTGTCGGTGTGAAGTGAAAGTGAAAGCGCGGGTTCTGGACGAGGAATCGTTTGATGGTCGGGGCCTTGTGGGCGCTGAGGTTGTCGATCACGACGTGGATCTCGAGCTCCGGGGGGACCGACTTGTCGACTTCGCGAAGGAACGACCTCAGATCCTTCGCCCTGTGCTGCGCGTAGCACTTGCCGATCACTTTGCCGGTGGCGACATCGAGCGCGGCAAACAAGTCGGTTGTCCCATGTCGGATGTAGTCGGGTGTTTGGCGTTCGGGCCGACCGAAATCCATTGGCAGAATAGGCTGAGCGCGTTCAAGCGCTTGGATCTGCGACTTCTCATCGATACACAGCACGACGGCGTTGTCGGGCGGACTCATGTAGAGCCCGACGATGTCGCGAACCTTCTCGACGAGGAGAGGGTCTTGCGACAGCCGCACCGTCTCGATCCGATGCGGCTGAAGTCCGAAGGCTCGCCAGATTCGTCCGATCGACGAGTGGCTCACTCCAACATTCTTCGCCATCGAACGGGTGCTCCAGTGCGTCCGCCCCTTCGGCGTCGACTCCAGCGTCTTGGTCACTACCGCCTCCACCGCATCATCGGTGATCTTCCGAGCCGCGCCTGGCCGCGGCTCGTCGTACAGCCCGTCGAGGCGGTCTGCGATGAACCGCGAACGCCAACGGCCGACGGTCTCTCGATGGGTCCGCAGCTCGCGAGCGATGTCCTTGTTCATGCCGCCGTCCGCACAGCGCAGTACAACCTTCGCTCGAAACGCCAAATGACGCGCGCTGCGTGGCCTCGCTGCCAGGCGCTCGAGCGACGTGCGCTCTTCATCGGTCAAGATCAGGACCGCGAGTTTCGGTCGGCCAGTGCGTGCCATCCCTCGCTTAGATCACGACGTTCTGACTTTGTCGATCGTTCTCTGATACGGGACACTAGTCTGAGAGCAGCATCCCGGCACCCACCGTCGCGTTCGTGGCCTCGTCGACGAGGATGAACGACCCGGTGATCCGGTTCTGCTTGTACTCGTCGTAGACCACCGGCGTCGTCGTCCGCAGCCGAATCCGCCCGAGCTCGTTGAGCTTC
>JANNBP010000302.1:0-3520 GCA_031385555.1 Deltaproteobacteria bacterium
GAAGTCAGCACCGAAGAAGTCAGCACCGAAGAAGTCAGCACCGAAGAAGTCAGCACCGAAGAAGTCAGCACCGAAGAAGTCAGCACCGAAGAAGCCCGTCGCGATCGCCGCGAAGCGGTCGCCCAAGGCCAAGCTGGCAGAGCTACGGGCCCTGGCGCGTGCGCGGAAGAAGTCGCGCGTCGTCGATCCGCGCTTCGCGAAGCGGCTGTCTGTCATCAAGTCGCTCGCGGATGTCGAGAGGTACAAAGCAGCGAAGGTCGCTGGTCGTGAGCCGCGCATCAGCGAAGGACAGATCTCGCTGTTCGCTCGCTCGTGGAGTGCATCGAAGCCGCTGCAGCGCCTCGAGCGACTCGTGGTCGCGACGGCGATGGTGCAGACGGGGGTGCTACCGCAGAGCTCCGGGTTGGACATCTGGAGTCTGTGGGCCGAGGTCGCCGCCGCCCCGCCGGCGCGCGCCAGTGAGGCCGCTGCGCTGCTGTCGGCGATCGGTTTCGCGTCGCTCGCGGATGCCAAGCAAGCGGCGATCGTCGCGTTAGAGACTCTCCAAAGTGCCGATTGAAGGCATTCTGCGCGCCTTAGCTGGGTATTAATGTGGCTAATGCAAACGGCTGAGCGATTCCATGCCACTGCGTAACTCGGCGTTTGATCATGCGAACGCTGCTTCGCGTGGCAATTCCGATCGCCACTAGCAGGTTGCACGCAGCCGATCTAAAGAGAGCGCATAACTTCTTCGCGCTGCACTTCTTAGCTTACTGACTCGCCTAACCTACGAATCCAAGTCCTCGGCATCTGCTTCTACGATCGCGTCGACGTCCGCGTCCCCCACACGGCCTTCGACATTCGCGTCATCGTCGGAGTCCGCCGAGGCGGCCGTGAGCGCGTCGTCCTCGTCGTGGGGTTCCCCCTCCGCGACGAGGACCGCGCCGACCGAGATCTCTCCACTGATCGTTGCCGCGGCTGGATACTCCGCGGCGATCGCCGTGACCGTGCCTTCGATCTCCGCACGCTCGGCGAAGTATTTGACGATCGCCGCCGCGGCCTTCGCGTTCATCCCCGGCGCCTTCGCCAGCTCCTCGACGGTCGCGAGCCGGACGCCGCGCACGCTGCCGAAGTGCTTGAGCAGCTTCTGCCGGCGGGTCTCTCCGATCCCGGCGATCCCGTCGAGCTCGCTCTTGAGCGTACCCTTCGATCGCCGGGCCTGATGGAACGTGTTCGCGAAGCGGTGCGCCTCGTCGCGGATCCGCGCGAGCACGTAGAGCTCCGGTGAATTGGCGCGAAGCGGGATCGAGTCCTTCACGTTGCGGCGATAGATCCGATCCGGCGCGCTCCCCGCCTCGAGCTCGCGCTCCTTGGCGAGCCCGATCACCTCGAGCCCGTCGCCGCCGAGCTTGACGCCGAGATCCGTCAGCGCGGCGATCGCCATCGCGAGCTGGCCCTTCCCACCGTCGACGACGAGCAGATCAGGCGCGGCCCACGACGGATCGACCTCTCCCGCGAACCGCTTGAACCGCCTGGTCAGCACCTCGTACATCGCGGCGAAGTCGTCGTTGCCGGACTGGCGCACCTTGAACTTGCGATACAGCCCGCGCGCCGGCACGCCGTCGACGAACGTCACCATCGCGGCGACCGTGTCGGTGCCCTGGATGTGCGCGATGTCGAAGCACTCGATCCGGCGCGGCGACCTCGGCAGCTCGAGCCGCTTCGCCACCTTCGCGAGCAGCTCCTCGGCATCCGCGTTCTTGCCGCGCCGCGATTGCGCCGACGCTGCCGCGTTGCGGTCCGCGAGCTCGACCAGCTTCGCCCGCACCCCGCGTCGCGGCTCGACGATCTTGACGCGCTTGCCGCGCGCGGTGCCGAGCCACTCGGCGAGCGGTTCCGAGTCCTCGAGCTCGACGCCGACGACGACCTCGTCGGGGATGAACGTCCCCGTCGCGTAGTACTGCTGCAGGTACTCCCCGATCACCAGGGGATCGGGCAGCTCCTGATCCTTCTGATTGAAGGCACGGCGCCCGACCAGCTTGCCGGCGCGGATGAACATCACCGCGACCTCGATGGCGTCGGCCTCGCGGTAGATGCCCCAGACATCCTGATCGACGAACTCGTCCTGCACGACGTGCTGTTTCGCGAGGGTGCGCTCGACGGCGGCGAGGGAATCTCGCAGCACCGCGGCAGTCTCGAAGTCTTCGGTCTCCGCGCGCGTGGTCATGCGGCTCCGCAGGCGCTGCACGAGCTCCGCGTTCTTGCCGCCGAGGAACATCTTCACGTCCTCGACTTGCTCCGCGTAGGTCTCCGGCGGGACCTCGAGTGCGCACGGACCCGAGCACCGCTTGATCTGGTACTGCAGGCACGGCCGGCCGCGGGTCTCGAGCACGTGATCGGTGCAGGTGCGGAGCTGGAAGTGACGGTTCAACGTGCGCAGCGTCTCGCGCGCGCCGGTCGCCGAGTGATACGGGCCGAAGTAGTTCGCCTTGTCGTCGCGAATGTTCCGGACCACCTCGACGCGCGGAAATTGCTGTCGCTTGATCTCGCCGGTCGGTTGCGGATCGAGCAACCGCAGCACGAGGTACTGCTTGTCGTCGCGCAGCTTGACGTTGAACCTCGGCTGGTGCTTCTTGATCAGGTGGTTCTCGAGGAGCAGCGCCTCCTTCGAAGACGTCACCACGATCGTCTCGACGTCGGTCACCGCCCGACCGAGGAACCCTGCCGCGACGAAGAACCGCTCGTCACCGCCCTCGCGGAAGTACTGACGGACGCGCGTGCGCAGGCTCTTCGCCTTGCCGACATAGACCACGGTGCCCTTCGCGTCCTTGAAGAGATAGACGCCGGCATCCATGGGGATGCGATCGAGCACCTCACCGGCGAGCACGTCCGCACCTTACCCAATCGGGGGAGAGGCGCTTGTCCAAACCTGTCAGGTTTTCTTCTTGGCCTTCGACTTGAGTGCGTCGTACGCCGGCTTGTCGAAGCCGATGATCACGACGCGGTCGCCGTCGATCAGGATCGGGCGGCGGATCAGGTTCGCCTGTTCGGCGACCGCCTTCGCGAACACGCTCGCCGAGGGAGGCTTCGCGGCCCAGCCCTTCTCCTTCGCGATCTCGTGCCGCGTGTTGAGCACCGCCAGCACCGAGCCTGCCTTCTTGACGATCTCCTCGACCGTCTCCGCAGACAGGCCACCCTTCGCGTAGTCGATCTCCTCGACTTCGACGCCGTTGTCGCGCAAGGAACTCCTCGCGTTGCGACAGCTAGTTCACGTCTTCTTGAGGTAGATCCGCATCTGAGCTCTACCGTATCGCGACGCCCTCAAGGTTTGGGCTTGGGGAGGGTTAGCTCGATCGTACGTGTGGGTTGGCCGGCCGCGAGCTTCACTTGCGCACACTTGAACGGTGCCTTGGTGAGGTCGCCGTCGGCCGGGAAACCCATCGCACATGCGGTGTGGGTGCCAGCGCGTGCCGTCGTGACCTCGGCTGGTCCGCCCATGTGACCACGCATGTAGATCGGGATCTCCTTGTCGCCGAACTGG
>JANNBP010000340.1:0-2098 GCA_031385555.1 Deltaproteobacteria bacterium
GCGAAGAACGCCGCGAGCGGAGCTCGAACGTCGACCAGCGCCCCCGAGTGAGACAGGTTGCTCAGCACCCCGTGCATCGGACCGGCATGCGCGTGAACCACCGCGACTCCCCGCACCGGAACCCGCAACGCGCGTCGACGATCGGCGAGCGAGGCGAGCTTCTGCGTAGACATCGGCCGGAGCATACGCAAAGGGCCTTCGGGTCGACCGGAAAACGTCGGCGCCCCGCTAAAAGCCACGACGCAGAGCGTCGTGAGCCCGCGAAGCGTGGCTCGCCCACCCTCAATACGTCAGGATGTCGTCGAGGTGGACGCGCTCCCACCGGCGCGACTCCTCGTAGTGCTCGAACAGGGCTTCGTCGGCGAGGAACTCCTTGGAGTGGAACTCGCGGCGACCGTTCTTGACCCGGATGTCGTGCACCTGATGGAGCATCTCGTGGAACACGATCCACGCGACGAAGAACCGCGGCACGAACGGGCGGTCGAGCGAGCGATGGATCCGGATCAACCGATCCTCGACCGAGTAGCTGCCCATCTTGATGGAGTTGCGGCGCTTCGGCTTGCCGGTGCGCGCACCCCACGTGATCGCGGCGTCGATCTTGTTCTCGAAGTAGCGCGCGTTGAGCTCGTCGTAGATCTCGCGCAGATCGTAGAGCTCGCCGGCGGTGAGGATCAGCGTGGGTGGCGTGCGGCGTGCGCGGCCCTTCACGTGCCCCGAGTTGTCGTCGATGAAGTCGCCGAGCACGCGGGAGGAGTCGGCGTCGTTGTCGGCGATGTAGCGAGCCAGCGCGCGCGTGATCACCGGATCGGCGTCGGCGAACATGTGGTGCAGCCTGACCTCGTACCGCTTCTCCTTCGGGATCCGGCGAACCGAGATCATCGTGTAGCGGTTGTCGGTCAGCGTGACCTGGACGCGGCCCTTGGAGAGGTGCGCGCGGATTCGACGCTCTAGGCTGTCTTGCGCGTCGAGGATCTCCTGCGCCGTGGCTTTCTTGGTCGCCCGGCGCATCACCTCGACGAGCCCGACCGCGTGTCCACCATCATCACCGGGCTCGCCGGAACTGGCGGCGTGACAATGGTCGACGTGGCGTGAGGGGGCTACGGGCAACGCATCACTCAAAGAAGGATCCTCAGGTTATTGAAGCACATAAACAGGTTGCGAGAGGACGAGCTTCAGGTGTGCGAAAGGCACGGCATCGCGACCAGGCACCAAGCCCGGCATTCGCCTACGCGCGTCCCCCCTCACCCTGTTCCCGACTTGAAAAATGCTATCGCGGACCTTCGGGATGGATCCAATTTTCCACAGCCAGGGGGATCGGATCTGATCGCAACTCCTCGGGTTTCCGGACCCCGCGGTGCGATCCCGGTGCGCACGAGGTGATCGTTTTGCGCGATCGGATATCGTGCCCCTCCCATGAGCGCCTTCCTCACCACCCACACGAGGACTCACAGCTGCGGCGCCCTGCGCGGTTCCGACGCCAACAAGAAGGTCGTGCTGACCGGCTGGGTCCAGAGCTACCGCGATCACGGCGAGCGCATCTTCATCGATCTCCGCGATCGCGAGGGCGTGACGCAGGTGGTTGCAGATCGCACCCGGCTCGCGAACATCCACGCGATCGCCGACACCCTGCGCAACGAGTGGTGCATCGGCATCGTCGGAGAAGTGCGCTTGCGCGGCGAGCAGCTCGCGAAGGCAGAGGTCGGGCAGGAGCGAAAGCTCAAGGCCATGGCCAATACGAAGATCCCGACCGGTGAGATCGAGATCTGGGTCGACGAGCTCGAGGTGTTCTCGAAGAGCGACACCCCGCCGTTCGCGATCGAGGACGACGTCGAGACCAACGACTCGCTGCGAGCCAAGTATCGCTACCTCGATCTCCGCCGCCCTCGGCTGCAGAAGAATCTGATGATGCGCTCGCAGATCACGAGCGTGACGCGCTCGTACATGGCGCAGAACCGGTTCCTCGAGATCGAGACGCCGTTCATGGTCAAGTACACGCCCGGCGGCGCGCGAAACTTCCTGGTGCCATCGCGGCTCAACCCGGGGAGCTTCTACGCCCTGGCCGAGTCGCCGCAGATCTTCAAGCAGCTCCTGATGGTCG
>JANNBP010000351.1:0-46270 GCA_031385555.1 Deltaproteobacteria bacterium
AGGAAGTAGAGGCCGTCACCTGGGTGCACGACGAGGTGCTCCAGAATCGGGCCCTGCCTGTCGCCGAAGCGGAACTGATCGTCGGGTCGCTCTCCGCCGCAATGCACGGGGACCGCAGCCTACTCCTGCCATTGCTCGCGCTCAAGGACTTCATCAACGACTCGAAGGAGGCGAAGACGCTGCGCCTCCGCGTGGTCGACACGACCTCGAACCTCGTCCTCGACGAGCGCGTCGTCCAGGTCGGTCCCAGCATTCACGACAAGACGGTCGAGTTCGACCTGTCGAAGGCGCCGCACAAGGTGGGCAAGGTCTCGCTCCAGATCGTCGACGATCACGCGCCGAACAAGCTGCTCCAGTCGCTGTCGTTCGCTTACTGATCGGCGCGAGCAGCTGCGGTATCCTGGGCGCTCGTTGCTCGAGACACGTCACGAGGCGCTGATCGCCAACCGGTTCAAGCCGATCCGGGTGCTGCGCCAGAACCTGATCCACGCCCGCGACGGCCGCCGCCATGTCGCGATCGAGCTGGTGCCCTCGGCAGAGCACGATCTCGACGAGCTGCGTCGCGCGATCGCGATCGCGAACACGATCGATCACCCGAACCTGTGTCGGCCGCGCGAGGTGCTCGAGCATGCCGATCAGCTGGTGATCGTGACCGAGCTCGTCGACGGCATCTCGATCGGAGATCGCCTCGTGATCGGCCCGTACGATCCGCTTCAGGTAGGCGCGCTGATGGTCGAGTTGTTGTCGGTGCTCGCGCGCATCCACGCCGAGGGGCTCGCGCACGGCGGCATCTCGCCGAGCACCGTGATGATCGACGCGGCCGGGCTGCTCCGCTTGATCGACCTCGGCGTCGTGCGCGGTCCCCATCGACCCACGGCACGACTCGATCTCGAAGCCGTCGGCGCGCTCGCGGCCACCATGCTCGGCGGCTACCTCGGATCGGTGCCCCCGCCGTTGCTCGCGTGGATCGCGCGCTGCTCCGATCAGGTGCGGCCGTTCGGCGATGCCGCCGCCGCTGCCGCCGGCCTGGTCACGCACGACGCGGTGCCTGGGAAGAAGCTCCCGCCGATCCAGCTCCCGACGGACGAGGAGCCGATCACGAAACCGCTCGAGGTCGTGCCCGCCGAGGCGGAGCTGCGCCGCGGTCGCACGCCGAGCGCGCTGGTGAAGCCCGCCGACGCGCTCGCCCTGGCGGAGACGCGGAAGGCCGAGCCCGCGACCGCGGAGCCGATCGCGGCCAGGCCAGCCGTCGTCGTTCCCGCACGCGTGTCGCGCTTCCCGTGGCTCGTCGGTGGCCTGGCAGCCGCGGTGGCTGCCGTCGCGATCTTCGTGTGGTGGAGCAGTGGTCAGGACACGCCCGAAGCTCCAACCAGACCGTCCGGCGTCTGGGTCTCGGAGCCGATCGAACAACCTCGTCTGCCCAACGCCCTACGCCCTCGCCCACCCTTGCCGACCGGCGCCGTGCTGGTCGACCGCCCCGTCGTTCCAGTCGTCGAGCCACCCGCGCGGGCGAAGCCCCTCGAGGTCGTGTTCTCTGCCGAGGCCGGCTGGATCGAGACAGCGGGCGTCTACGTGCTCGAGGAGGCGTATCGCCAGCTGCTCAAGCACCCGCTCGCACGCGTCGAGGTCACCGGCTACGCGTCGAGCGACGGCGAGGAAGCGCGCAACTCGCAGCTCGCGAGCGCGCGTGCGCTGGCGGTGAAGAAGTATCTCGTCGAGCGCGGCGTCGACGGTGCGCGGATCTCGATCGTCGCGAAGCCGAACGCAGGTGGCGCGAGCAGCCGGCGCGCCGAGGTCCGGATCCTCGTCCGCTAGGAGCCTTTAGGTCGTAGCCTGATCGGCTACGGCTGCAGCCTCCTTCTGATCATCGGCTCGCCAAGCGCTTGCCTGTACGGAAAAGACGGCCTCGCAAGCTCGGCCTAGGGTTTGGTCCGCGCGCTCGCACGCCACTGTGCGGGCGGCACGCCGGTCTCGGTGCGGAACAGCTCGGTGAAGTGCTGCGCGGTCGCGCAGCCGACGGCACGCGCGATATCGGCGACCTTGTCGTCGGTGGTCGACAGCAAGTGCTTCGCCTTGCGCACGGTCGCCTTGCGCGACTCGGCGAGGAACGTGGTGGACTCGGCCTGCAGGCGGCGCTGGAGTGTGCGGCCGGTCAGCCCGAGCGCCTTCGCCGCTTCGTCGACAGCGAGCCCCGGCGTTCGCTCGAGCACGGCGACCAGCGCGGTGGTGGTGGAGTGACCTGCGGAGGAGGCCTCGCAGACCTCGGTGACGGGCGCGATGGTGGGCACGCCCAGCCACGCCTCGGCCTCGTCGATCGTGGTGCACAGCTGCGACGGATACGGCGACTTGACCACGTTGTAGAAGCCCGCGACGGTGGCCGCGGCGAACGGCTCGTTGGGCTGGATCAGCGCGACCTTCGCGGTGTTGCGGGTCAGCGTGTCGCGATGCGTGCTGACCCACTCGGCGAGGCACTTGAACGCCTCGACATCGACGACCTCGACGAGCCGGTAGTCGATCACCACGTAGTGCGGGCCCGGATCGACGAGCTCGGCGCCGCGTGCGTTGACCAGGCGCTGCGCCGCGGTGTTCGCGGGCCGGCCCCACGCCACGATGCCGAACAACACACCGGCGTGGAACGCGCAGAACTCCCGGTCGATGAAATACGACTCGGTGGAATTGGCGAGGTACTCCTCGACGGTTCCGTAACAGCGCATCCCGAGATCCAGCCTGCCACGATCGCCGGCCCGGATGCGAGTCTAAGTCGAGGGTTCGCGTGCCACACTGCTGGAGCGTCGAGCCGCCGGCTCTTGCACGACGCGTTCGCGGTGTGGCGCGAGACGCGCGCGGAGGCGATCGCCAAGATCGTCGATCGGATCATGACGGAGTTGTCGCGCGGCTGGCAGCCACCGGCGCCGAAGCTCCACCGGACGTTTCAGGTCGCGTGGCTGGCCGCGTCCGCCGACGACGTCCATCGCGGCCGGGCTGCACGGACGATCCTCGACAACCTGCCACGAACGCGTCCTGGCGCTGTGCTCCGCTACCCGGCTGCGTGAGCGACCGGCAGGACCACGGTGAACCGGGTGCCGTCCTCATCCGACGACGCCGTCACGGTGCCCTGATGGGCCTCGACGATCTGCTTGACGATGAACAGCCCGAGCCCAAGCCCCGCGGTGTTGCGATGCCCCTCGGTGCCGCGGCGATGCGGGTCGAACAGCGTGGCGAGCACCGCCGCGGAGATCGGCCTGTCGCAGTTGGTGTTGTGGATCCCGATCCGCGCCAGCGAGTCGTCGGCGCTGATGTCGATCACGATCGGTGCGCCCGGCTTGCCGTAGTGCGCCGCGTTGCTCGCGATGTTCGACACCACCTGGGCGAGCCGCTCGGGATCCCAGTGCCCGACGATCCGGTCTCTCCCGCGCAACGTGACTGACGCGTTCGGATGCATCACCTTGACCTCGTCGACGACACTCTCGATCAGTGGCACCAGCTCCACCGCGGCCGGTTCGATCTGGATGCCCGCGCCCAGCGAGGCGCGCGTGACATCGAGGAGCTGATCGACGATCCGGCTCATCCGCCGGACGCTCGACGACATCCGATCGAGTACCGGCGTGATCGGCTTACCGCTCGCTTGCATCATCCGCAGCATGTCGAGCCCGGCGACGAACGCCCCCAGCGGGTTGCGGAGATCGTGACCGACGATGCCGAGCAACTGCTGCATGAAGCGCGAGACCTGCTCGCGCTCGGTGCCGAGCGCGCGCTCGAGCGTGACGTCGTGGATCACGGTGACCGCGCCGGTCGAGATCTCCCGGCGGTTGACCAGCGCCACGGTCGCGACGCTCGCGAAGCACTGGTTCGCGGGGATCACGAGCTCGCGCGCGTTTTGCCAGTCGTCGATCGGCGTGCCCTCGACGGTCGTGAAACCGGCGATCGCCGCGACCTCGGACAACTGCTCCGCCTTCTGGATGCCCGGGATCAGCGAGCGCACGACGTGGTTGGTCATCGCGATCCGGCCCTCGGCATCGCTCGCGATGATGCCGACCGGCAACTGCTCGAGGATGCTGTTGAGCTGACCGCGCGTCGTCCGCTCGGCCTCGAACCGCACGGCGTTCTGCACCGCGAGCGCGGCGTACTCGATGCAAGTCTCGATCAGGGCCATGTCGGCGGCGGAGAACGGTGGCGACGTGCCATCCCGCGTCAGCGTGACCACACCCTGGACGGGCGACAGGATCGGGAACGGCAGGATCGCGAGACCGCGCAGACCGAACTTCGCGATGTAGGGGTGATAGGCCGGGGGGAGCTTCGCGCGCGCGTCGGCGTCGGAGCTGAACGTGTGGACCACGGGGTCGGCGACCGTCGAGATCGCCGCGAGCGCGGCGACTCCACCCTCGATGCGATGCTGCGACTCGAACACGTGCGGCAACTCCCCCGGCAACAGCAACAGCGAGCACCCGTCGCAGGTGTGCGAGACCAGCGCGCGAGCCAGCTCGCGGAGGATCCGCGGGATGTCGGTGGTCGCTTCGAACAACGCGTGGCTCAGCCGGTTGAGCGCGGTCAACCGCTCGCGCTCGATCACCGCGGCCTTGGTGGAGAGCGCGGCGCGGATCGCCGATCCGACGCGCGCCCGCAGCTCCTCGGGAGCGTACGGACGCGCGACGTAGTCGGTGGCGCCCTGCGACAGCCCCTCGACGACATCCGCGGTCTCGACGCGCGAGGCGGTGACCATGATGACCGGCAGATCGCGCGTGGGTGGATGCTGGCGGAGGAAGCGGCACACCTGGTCGCCGGGCATCCCGGGCATCACCCAGTCGAGCAACATCACGTCGGGGAGCTTGGCACCGGCGGCGATTCGCTCGACGACCGCCGAGCCATCGTCGAAGTATTCGAACTCGTAGCTGCTGCCCAGCACCGCGCGCGTGATCTGCGCCTCCGTGCGGCTATCGTCGACGATCCAGATCATCGGGGTGGGTTCAGACACGGCCTGCAAGCTCCTTCGCGATCCCATCCAGCGGCACGCTGATCGCGCCGAGTCCTGCCTCGTACACGCAACGAGGCATCCCGTAGACCACGCAACTCGAGGCGGCCTCGATGATCAGCCGACCTCCCGCCGCCGCGATCTCCTTGGCCCCCGCGAGCCCGTCATCGCCCATCCCGGTGAGGACCACGCCCAGCGCGCCTGCACCGACGGCGCGAGCGCCACTCGAGAACAGCTCGTCGACGGACGGCCAGAACGTGCGGATCGGCAGCGCACCGACGCGTCCGATCAGCGCACCGGGCTTGCCCTCGACGATCAGGTGACTCCCACCGCGTGCGATCACCACCATCCCGGGCTCGAGGTCGATGCCGTCCTCGGCCTCGACCACGTGGAGCGCACAGATCTTGTCGAGGCGCGCCGCGAGGCTGGCCGTGTACTCCACCGGGATGTGCAGCGCGATCGTGACCGGGATGCGAAACGCCGCGGGCAGGCCCGCGAGCACGCGCGTCAACGCCTGGGGGCCGCCGGTCGAGGTGCCGATCATGACGAGCTGGGGTGCGCCGCCGACGAGTGGCGCGGTCTGCGCCACCGACAGGATGGGGGCAGCCACGGTCGCCAGGATCCGCGCGACCAGCGCACTGCCGATCTCCGCGAGCCGCTCGTTCGCGAGGGCGGTCGGCTTCGAGATCAGATCGATCGCACCGAGTGCGAGGGCCTCGGCGCCGGGCTCGCTGTGGATCGTCGAGATGCTGACCACGATCGCGCGCGGTCGCGGGCGTGCCTTGAGCGCGCGCAGCACACCGAGCCCATCGAGCTCCGGCATCGTCAGGTCGAGCGTGATCACGTCGGGGTCGAGCTCCGCGATCTTGTCGAGCGCCTCGCGACCGTCGCGCGCGATCCCGACGACGTCGATCAAGCCTGACTCGCGCAGCACGCGACAGAGCAACATCCGCGCGAACGCGGAGTCGTCGACGACCAGGACGCGCGGCTTCACGCTGCCTTCCTGTAGAAGAAGGAGCCCGCCTGCTCCTCGCAGCGCAGGGCCGTCCCGAAGCGGAACAGGGACTCGGCGACGCCGACCAGCAGCATGCCATCACGTGCGAGCAAGCGCCCGAGCCGCTCGACGATCGAGATCGCGACCTGGTCGCGAAAATAGAACAGCACGTTGCGACACAGCACTGCATCGACCGTCCCGACCGCCGCGACCGCTTGCTCGTCGACGAGGTTGAGCTGCGAGAACGTGACCGCTTCGATCATGCGTGGAGTGACCGTGACGCCGACCTCGCCGACCTCGAGGTAACGCTGCGCGAGTGCGGCGGGATGGCCGTCGCGGAGCGAGCGGCGGCCATGCCGGCCGCTGCCTGCACGCGCGAGGGCGCGCGTGCTGACGTCCGTCGCGATGATCTCGACCCGGCTCAGCAGATCGCGATCGTCTAGCAGCATCGCGAGCGTCAACGGCTCTTCTCCGGTCGAGCACGCCGCCGACCACACCCGCGCGCGCCCCTTGCGGCGGACGACGTCGGTGAGGTGACCGTCGACGAGCTGGACGAGTGGCTCGAGCTCGCGAAAGAAGTAGGTCTCGTGAACGACCAGCGCCTCGACGAGCTGGTTGACTGCTCGCCCCGACGGATCGTCGTAGCGGAGCCGATAGTAGAAGTCGAGCAGACTCTCGAAGCCCGCCTCCTCGGCGTGAGCCAGCAGCTTGGCCTCGAAGATCTCGCGATCGTCCGGACCGTAGTGGATGCCCGCGGCTTCCTCGAGCAACGCGGAGAAGATCTGACCGAGCGCAGGCGTGAGGTGCGCATCCATCACCGCGCTCCGAGCACGGCACAGACCGCGCGAACATCCGGATCGGGATCGTCGTGCGCGAGCTTCGCGATCACGGGGGCGGCGGCTTGCACGCGGTTGGCGGCCAGCACCGACGCCGCGGCTCGACGCGCCGCCGGATTGGCGCTCGCGAGCTGCGCGAGCAGCACGGCGGTCGCTCCCACCTGATCCCCCATCGCCCCGAGTGCGCCGGCGAGCCGCTGCGCCGTGCTGATGTCGGCGGTCGCGAGCCGATCGTTGATCGCGTTGACGCGTGCCTCCAATGGCTGCGCAAGCACACTCCGTGCGGGGTGCTCCGGAGGTGCGTCGATCGCGAGCTCGACGAGCGCCGCCGACGCCGCCGGATCGGTGCGCTCCGCGAGCAGCGAGATCGCGGCGTCGCGAACCTCGAGGATGAGACTCCTCGCAGCTCGCGTGATCGCGGCGAGTGCCTCCGGCGCGCGGGCACGGGTGAGTCCCGAGAGGGCGACGAGCTGGGTCGCGAGATCCGTGGCGTCGACGCCGGCGAGCAAGTACGGCAGCGCGGCATCGGCGCTGTGAAGTGCGAGGCCGGCGAGCGCGACCCGCCGTTGCTCGGGGTCCTCCGATCGCGCGAACGAGCACAGGGTCTGCCAGCCGAGCGGACTCTGCATCCGCGCGAGCGCCTCGATCGCGGCGACCCGGACGTGCGGCGCCGGATCGGCGAGTCTGCCGATCAGGAGCGTGGCCGTCGCGGCGTCCCCTGCGAACCCGAGGCCCTGACAGGCGTGGTAGCGCACCCAGGCCGACTCGTCGGAGAGCGCACGCGACAGGAGCATCGCCATCTCGGGACCACCGCGCCGCGCGGCGGCACGCACGGCGGCGATCCGGAGCTGCTCGTCGTGATGGGTGACGAGCTCGCCGAGCTTGCCGCCCGCGCGCGGATCCTCGATCACACCGAGGAGCGCGATCCCTGCAGCGCGGACGCGCTCGTCGCTGGTTGTCAGCGCCTCGTCGACGAGCTCGTACGCGTTGGCCACACCGAGGTAGCCGACGATCCTCAACGCGTGGCGGCGGACCTGGGGATCTGGCGAGCGGGCGGCCTTCACGGCCAGCAAGCGCGCCTCGGCGCTTCCCAGCGAATCGAGTGCGGCGCTCGCGGCATGGGGCACGCGCGGATCCGGATCGGCGAGCAACTCGAACAGCGGCGCGACGGCGGAGACCGCTCCGAGGCGTGCGAGCGCCGCACAGGCTCGCGCACGCACATCGGCATCCTCGTCGGCGAGGGCGGCGAGGGCGGCGGCCGTGCTCGCGCGCGCCGTGATCAGATCGAGGGCGAGGGCACGGACGCGCGCGTCGTCGAGCCGGCACAGCGCGGTGATCACGTCGGGATCGCGCGCGGCGCACAGCGTGAGGGCACGCCGGACCGGCGCGCGCAGCGCGGGATGGTCGATCGATCCCGCGAGCTCGACCGCAGTCGCCGGACCGCCGACGACGCCGAGGATGGCGATGATCGCCGCCGCTTCATCGACCCGGCCATCGGCGGCGCGGAGCGCGATGACGAAGCGCTCGCGGCGAGGGCCGAACCGTTCGCGGAGCTCGTCGGTGACCTGGGCCTCGGAGCCCTGCCAGCGCGACAGCTCGAGGAGGTCGCCGAGGGCACGTGCGACCAGCGCGATCGGCGTCGCCTCGGCCGAGTGGTAGATCGCCGCGACGGCGAGTGGTGAGCCGGTGCGACCGAGCGCGCGCACGGCGTCGTCGCGATAGATCGGATCCTCGACCAGGCGCGCGATCGCCGCGATCGCGCGCGGGTCTCCCGTCGTCGACAACACGTGGAGCGCCGGGAACCTACGGAAGTAGTTGCCTCGCTCGAGCACCGAGATCAGCGGCTCGACGACCGAGCCCTCGCCGATCGCGCCGAGCGCCTCGATCGCCGCCATCGCGACGTTGTCATCGGGGTGGTGGAGCGCTTCGGCGAGCGCCGGCACTGCCGTGCGGGCGCGAGACCGCCCGAGGATGATCGCCGCATCGGCCGCGATGGCCGGCGTGGGATGACGCAGCAATGCGGAGACAACAACGGGCAGCTGCCGCGACAGGCTCGTCGACAACGCATCGATCGCCGCAGCGATCGCCGCCTCCGACGTGCGCGTCTCGGCCAGCCATGTGCACAGCGGCGCCACCGCCTCGTCACCCAGGGCGGCGAGCGACGACGTCACGGCACGCCGCACCGTCCAGCTCGGATCGCCGAGCATCTCGAGCAGCGCATCCACGCCGGACGCGCCGCGCGTCACCAGCACGTCGATCTGCTCGACTCGCCGGCGCTCCGCCTCGGTAAGCGTCATCGGCATCATGGTTGACCCTGGCGTGTCATGCGAGTGGTTCTGCACTCCCGTGGTCGTTGGGGCTGCCATCGAAGGTGTCGGTGAACGCCGTCATGGCCTGGACCTGCTCGGCATTGAGCTCTCGCAGCGACGACAGGTCACGCGCCACCACGGCCAGCGTCTCGGCGCTGCCGCTCGCCGACTTCGCGTGCGACGTCAGGGCCGCTGCGATCTCGCGCATCGAGCCGCGGACCTCGCGGACGCTCTTCGCGATCTGCTCGTTGCCCTGCGCGTGCTCGAGGTTGATCTGCGCGACGCTCTTGAACGACTCGCTCTGCCTCGTGATCAACGAGGTCAAGGCCGACAGCGTGTCCGATTGCTCGCCGACCGCGCGGGCGGTCTGCCGCGAGATCCGGCGGACCTGGTCGGAGTCTCCGACCAAGCCCGAGATCGCGGCACCCTGCTCGGTGGTCTGGGCGGTCACCGCGGAGGCCAGCTTCGCGACCTCACGCGCGGCGGCCTCGATGTCCTTGATCGATCTCGCCTGCTCGACCGCGGCACGTGCGTTGTGGATGGCGTGCTTGCGCGCGCCGTCCATCGCCTTCCCGATCTCGGACGCCCCCCTCGCTTGCTCGGCGATGCCGGTGACGGTGCGCTGCGTGGCGCTCGAGATCTCCTGCACGCCGGTCGCCATCTGCGAGATGCTGCGAGCCTGCTCGGCCATCGCCGCGGCCGTGCGCTGCGTGATCGCCCGCATCTGCACCGCCGTCCGAGCCATCTCCTGGGCGCCCACGGCTTGCTCGCCCGTGGACCGGCTGAGCTTCTCGACGTTGGTGGCGAGCTGGGTATTGTTCTTCACCAGGTCGCGCAGCGCGCGCGCCTGTTCCAGCGTGGCGTTGCGTGTCTGCTTCGCCATCGCACGCATCTCGCTCGCACTACGGGCGAGCGTGGTGGTCGCTTGCGTCTGCTCGGCGCTCGCGCGTGCGACGGCCCTGCTCTCCAGCTCGAGGCGGCTCGTGGTGCTCGACACCACCTGCACGGCACGCGTTTGCTCGTCGATCGTGCCCGCGATGTTCTTGACCGCACCGTCCAGCTGCTCGACGCCTTCGAGGATCGAGGTCAGCCCGCCGCGGGCTTCCTCCGACAACTGCGCGCCCTCGTCGGCGACGCGCAGGCCCTCGGCGCTCGCCGCCACGGCTTCGCGCGCGGCGCCTTGGAGCCCGCGCACCAGCTTCGCGACATCGGCCGCCGCGGTCGCAGCGCGTTCGGCGAGCGCACGGATCTCGTCCGCGATCACCGCGAACCCGCGCCCCTGATCGCCAGCGCGTGCGGCCTCGATGCTGGCGTTGAGCGAGAGCAGATTCGTGCGGTCGGCGATCACGTTGATCGTCTGGACGATGTCGCCGATCTCCTCGGCGCGCTTGCCCATATCCTTCATCACGACGGCGCCCTCGGTCATCGTCTTGCGGATCTTCGAGAGCCCTTCGATCGTGCGACCGACGGTGACACCCCCGAGCCGCGCGGACCCTGCGACTCGTTCCGCGGTCGCCATCGAACCGGAGGCCACGCCGGAGATCCGCTTGACCGCGGTCTCGAGCTGCGCGGTCGCGGCGGCGTTCTGCGTGGCCGCGGTCATCAGCTCCTGCGCCGACGAGGACATGACCGTCGCGGAGCGCGCGACCTCGTCGATGTTCGCTGCATTGTTGTCGACCACCGCGGCGTGCTTCTCCGCGGTCGCCGCCACCTGTTCGACCGACGCGGCGACAGCGGCGAGCGCCGATGCCGACGTCGCGGCTTGGTCCTCGAGGGAGTGCGCCAGCTCGGCGACACCCCGGAACGATCGCGCCATCTGCTCGGCCGTTGCCGACGTCTGTTCGATCCCGGTCGCGTTCTCGGTGGCATCCTCGGTCACCTGCTCGAGGGCCGTGCTGATGCCCTTGAAGCCGGAGGCGAGCTGGCCCACGCGATCTCCCACCTGACGCGCGTCGGTGGCGAGCCGCGAGGACCCTGCCGACATCTGCTCGATCGTCACCGCGACCTCCTCGATCGCGGCGGCCGTGTCCTGCCCGCGCGCGGCGACCTCGGCGATCGACTTCGACGTCTGCGACGCCGCATCGACCAGCCGATCGCCGGCGGTCGACAGCTCGCGTGCGCTGGTCGCCATCCCGCGTACGGCCCGTGCGCTCTCCTCGATCGTCACCGCGGTGCCCTCGCTCGCCTTCGCGAGCATCTCGGTCTCCTTGCGGACGCCCTCGACGGACACCGACAGCTCGACCAGTCCGGACGCGGCACCTCCGAGGCTGGCCAGCAGATCCTGGGTGCTCGTAGCCACGGTGCCCTGCGTGCGAGCGAGCTGCTCGGCCGTGGTCGCCAGCTCGTCGACGCTGACATTGATCCCCTCGACCGACGCGCGGATCTCGGTCGCCACCGTCGCCTGCACGGTGCTCCCCACAGCGAGGCGAGCCGCGGCCTCCTCGATCTCCTTGGTGCGACCTTCCGACTGACGAAGCAAGCGAGCCACCTCGACGACGTGGCGACCGTTTCCAACCAGGCTGGGACTACCCATGAGTCAATTCCTTTCCAAGCACGCGAGGCACATCGACGAGCAAGAACATCCGCTTGGCGCACGTCACGACCGCACGCACGAACCCCTGCGATTGCTGCTCGACCAGCTCCGGGGGGGGCTCGAACGTTCCGGGATCGAGCTGGATCACTTCTCGCGCAGCGTCGACGAGCAGGGCGGCGACGCGCTCCTCGGAGTGCACCACGACGATGCGGTGGTCGAGGTTGCGCTCGGCGGGTGGCAGGCCGAACCGCACGCGGAGATCGACGACGGGCACGACGCGACCGCGTACGTGGACGAGCCCGATCATGTACGGCGGCGCACCGGGAACGTGGGTCGCCTGATCGAAGGACTCGAGGTGCAGGACCTCGGTCGCTGGAATCGCGTAGTCGGCGTTGCCGACGCGAAACGTGACGTGCAGCTCGATCATGCTACCTCGCGGGTCAGGTTGGTTCCGAGCTCGTTGAGATCGAGCACCAGCGTCGGCCGCCCATCGCCCAGATCGGTCGCACCCGAGATGCCGGGCGCACGTGCCAGGGGATCGAGGATCGGCCGCACCACCACCTCGAAACGCCCGATCGTTCGGTCGACGGAGAACCCGACCAGATCGCCGCCACGGCGGACGAGCAAGACCCTCCGAGGGAGGCTCGCGGGCAGCGCCAGCACCGAGCCGAGCGAGACCACCGAGATGGCGCGACCGCGACGTTCGATCAAGGTGGCCGCATGCTTCGCGTTGGGCGCGGCGGGGATCATGCTGTCGGTCGCGAGCTCGAGGATCTCCTCGATCCCCGAGATCGGGGCGACGAAGGTCTGGTTGCCGCAGACGAACGCGAGCGCGTCGACGAGCGCGATCGTCAGCGGCACGGTCACGGTGAACGTGGTGCCGACACCCAGGGTCGTCTCGATCGCGAGCTCGCCGCCGAGCTCGGTGGCGATCCGGCGCACGACGTCCATCCCGACCCCGCGACCGCTGGTGCGGGTGACGACATCGCGCGTCGAGAAGCCCGGCGTGGTGAGCACCCCGAGGAGTGCATGATCGTCGGGGATCTCCTGGCCGACCCGATGTGCGACCGCGGCGCGATCGATACCGCGACCGTCGTCGGAGATCGCCACGGCTACCCTCGAGCCCGGGAGCTCGCGGGCGGTGACCCGCACGGTCCCGGTGGCTGGCTTGCCGGCCTGTTCGCGGTCGGAGATGGTCTCGATCCCGTGATCGACAGCGTTGCGAACGAGATGCACGATCGCCGGCAGCATCCGGTCGGCGACCGCCTTGTCGAGCTCGCTGTTGCCGGTGTCGAGCTCGAGCTTGACGTCGATGGCGCCACCCCGGCTCGCGCTGCGTGCGATCAGCGCCAGCGGCTCCAGCACCTCGGTCACCCGCACCATGCGCGCGCGCAGGATCGCCTTGCGGAGCTTGCGCAATTGACGCGCTTGCAGCTCGCCGATCTCCCGGAGCGTGTGCACCGAGACGCCCGAGCTCGCCAGCCGCGCGATCTCGTGTTCGAGCCGGAACCGCGAGACGATCAGCGAGGACAGCTGATCCTGGAGATCGTCGAGCCGCTCGAGCTCGACGCGAACCACCGCCCGCTGGAGCGACGGCTCGGCATCCTCGTCGCGCTCGACCGCGACCGCCGCCGAAATCTCCGGTGGCTCGATCGCCGAGACTCGATCGATCGCACCTCCGAGCAAGAGCGCGGCCTCGTCGACATCGGCGATCACGAGCAGGTCGAACACCACGCCCGGTCCGCCGACCACCGCGCGCGGCGCGACCTTGACGATCTCGCCGAGTGCGCCGAGCTGGACGCGGACGTTGGCGATGTTGAACCCCGCCGCGGACTTGCCCTCGCTCGGCGCGAACTCGATCGACCACGCGCGATGACCGGCGCGCAGCGACTGGAACAGGTGCATGCGCTCGCCGGGGTTCAGTCGCGCGTCCCACTCCGAGGAAAACGGAGGTGGCGCCTCCGGGGGCTCGGCGCTCGCATCCTCCGCGGACAACGCGTCGAGGAGCTTGTCGGGAGCCGGTGCGGGCGGCTTGTGCTCGGCGACCGCACGCACGCGTTCTTCCAGGGCACGCACGCCGTGGAGGCAGGCATCGATGCCCGAGCGCCGGAGCCGGCCGCCCGATCGGTCCGCCGCACGCACGAGGGTCTCGACGGCATGCGCGATCTCGACGATCGGCTCGACGCCGATCATCCCTGCGAGGCCTTTGATCGTGTGGAGCGCACGGAACAGCTCGCGCACCGCCCTCGGCTTGCTCGCGCCCTCCTTGTGGCCGGCCTCGATCTCGAGGAGCGAGGCCCGGGCGAGGGCGAGCAGCTCGGTGGATTCAGCCGTGAATCCGCCGACGAACTCGGCCATGTCCACGCGGTCGCCCATCAGGTCGGCAACAGCCGCTTCACTTCATCGAGAATCTGCTGCGGTGCGAACGGCTTCGCGAGGAAGCCCGACGCCCCGGCCTCGAGCACGCTCGTCTTGCTCTGATCGTCTCCGCGCGTGGTGACCACCAGGATCGGCAGCGTCTTCAGCCGATCTTGCGAGCGCACGAACTCGATGACCTCGATGCCGCCGACATCCGGCATGTTGAGGTCCAGCACGACCAGATCGAACCCCGCCAGGGCCAGGCGCTCGATCGCCTCCAGCCCCGTTCCCGCAAACTCGAAGGCCACAGGTCCGAGCGGCCGGAGACACGCCGCGACCATGTCGCGCATCAGCTTGCTGTCATCCACCACCAACAGGCGCTTCATGCGGGTTGTGCCCTGAGCACGGACCGCGCCGCTTCGCTACAGTGGTCGCTGCTCCTATCGTGGCGTGATCGCTCGGTCTCGACGGTATGGGATTCTGGCCGACGTGACAGGGGCGCTCGATCGAGCGATCCGGCCCGGCGGGTTCGTCAAAACCTTCGCGAGCTCAGAAGTTCTTCGCGAGCTCCGGCCGGGGCGGGTTCGTGTCGCAGCCGGCGGGCACCGTGTTGCGACCGCTGGTCGCGCCCGCCTTGAGATTGAAGAAGCTCGGGTGGTTCGGGATGCGAATGCCGGGGCCGAAGTCCTTCTGGGTCTCGGCCGGCAGGACGCCGTTGACCACGTTGCAGACGCGGCGGTCACGCTCCTCGAGGAGCTGCGCGCGGGGCGCCGACTCGCCGAAGTCGATGTACTTCTGCAGCAGCGTCGCGAAGCCCGTCGCATCGGTCTCGCAGATGTTGGCAGCGCCCTCGCGGCACATTGTCGACACCGTGCCGCCGGCGATCTGCTCCTTGAGCTTCTTCACCGTCGACTCCGAGGCGAGATCCATCACCACGAACTTGCCGTTCGGGATGCCGCGCGTGCTCATGCCGCCGAGCTTCATGATCTCCTCGTAGAGGACCTTCACCGCATCGCGGTTGCGCCCGGTCAGCGTGGGCGGCTTCGCCTTGAACGCCTGGCGCGCGTTGCGCCACAGGTTGCAGCGGAATTCGCTGAGCGCGGGCCGCTTCCAGTCGAGCGAGCGCACCGCGAGGATGTGCATCGGCGACAGCACGCCCTGCAGCTGCTGCTCGAACGTCAGGTCGGCGACGCCGCGCACCGGCACCATGAACACCTGGGTGTCGCCCGGCGCGATCGTCAGCTTCATGATGTCGTTGTTGAACCACGGGAACGCCCAGGTCGACTGGATGCCGCGATACGCGCTCTTGATGCCACCCGCGACGACGGCGTCGATCGAGATCTCGCCGGTCTGTAGCTCGGAGACGTAGTTGACCTGCTCGTCACAGAAGATCGGCCGGATCAGGCCCATCGCCTCGTCGATCTTCGCGGGACGGAACAGCTGCTTCGCGCGCGCCGGCGCGACCTTGAGCGCGTTCGCGTCGCGGATCACCTTCTCGAGCCGCGATGCGGCGCCGACCTTCTGGATGCCGTACTTCGTCCAGTTCGGCTTGTTGTCGAGCGACGACGGCACCAGGAAGCTCTCCGACACGCCGCTCGCACCGGCGTTCCAGTGCGTCCACGCCTTGGTGAGCTCGTTCATGATCGGTAACCGCGGCATGCCGACCGAGTCGACGTCGCGTGGCGTCTCGTGGCATTCCTTGCAGCGCGCGGGGTTGACCTCGAGTTGGAGGTTGCCGTCGCCGTCGGGCGAGGTCGCGTAGAACGAGTACTTCGCGGCCACCGGATCCCACGCGAACATCTCGAGATCGTCGAGGCCGATGTCGCCATCCTCGGCGGGCGTGCCGAGGGTCGCGACGAACGCGTTGGTCGACTTCTCGGCGTCGCCCGAGCACAGCGTCGAGACCAGGCGCGGGAACACGTTGCCGACGTCGCCGGAGATCAGATCGTCCGACAGCGCGTAGTTGATGAGCGAAGTGAGGTCGCAGCCCTGCACCTTCGAGACGCCGGTCAGCACCTTCGAATAGAACAGCGGATCGTCCTTGGGCTCGACGGTCTTGCCCTTCGACGCGTGATACACGCCCTGCGCATCGATCACGCCGGACTCGGCGAGCTGGCGGAGATAGAGGGCGATCGGGTCCTGGCGACCCTCGAGCTGCTTGAGGAACGGCAGGCCGTCGCACTTGCCCGGCTCGCACAGACCGTCTCCGGTGGGCACTTCAGGATCGGTGCAGCCGCTGGCCAGCAGCACACCGATCGACAACCCCAGCAAGCTCATCGCCTTCATGCTCCTTGTATCCAGCACGGGGCGTGCCTGCCGCGCCGCGGCAACGCGGGCAAAACCCGTCATGATCCATGCGGGTTCCACGAGGGGTTTGCAGTGGAAGCTGTAGTTGCCGGCAGGCTGTCCGGAAATCGGGTTGTTCCGAACACTCGACTTGCCAGTGCGCGATGCTCCCTGCCACCACGTGTCGACGGCCATGCGCCCACCCAAGGTTGGGCCGCATGAACAGGAGGCTAGCTCCGCCGGAGAGCCTCGGCGGTCGTCTGAACGAGCCGCCGCAGCTCGGTCGGCTCGACCGGCTTCTCGATCCAGCGCGTGGTGGGCTGTTCGAGGAACGCGACCGTGCCCGAGGTGAACGCGCCGCCCGTCATGAACAGCATCCGGCCCGCGACCGTGGGGTGGTCCTCCTGGAGCTTGGTGTGTAGGTCGACACCCGTGTAATCCGGCATCATCACGTCGCACAGGATGAGATCGAACTGGTCGTCGGTCGCGAGCAAGTCGAGCGCTGCGGTACCCGAGGACCGCAGCACGACCTCGTTGTCACGCTTGAGGATCCTCCCGACGGCCTTCAGCAACTGCTCATCATCGTCAACGACAAGCACGCGATACCTCACCCCCGACGTCTCGGCCATCGGGCTCGGCGCAAGCGACACCGGGAGCTCCTCGGCGCGGGGGAGGAGCACGCGGACGGTCGTGCCCTCGCCGAGCACGCTGTGAATGGTGATGGTACCGCCCATCGACTGGATGATGCCGTGACAGACGGCCAAGCCAAGTCCCGTGCCTTCGCCGACATCCTTGGTGGTGAAGAACGGCTCGAACGCACGACGCGCGACCTCCTCGGTCATGCCGCAACCCTGATCGCGCACATCGATCGCCGCCCTGCCCTGATCATCCGTCGACATGCGTAGGGTGATCGTGCTCCGTGCGGTCGCGCCGCCGGACATCGCCTGCGCCGCATTGAGGAGAAGGTTCGTGAAGACCTGGCCGAGGCGCGAGGGGTCGCCCATCACGGCCGGCGTCGGTTGATAGTCCGTGACGACCTCGCAGTGCTGGCGTAGCTCGTGGGAGGTCAAGCGCAGCGCGAGCTCGAGGGTGCCTTGGACGTCGATCGGCACGCGCTTCTCGGTCTCGATCCGCGAGAACGACCGCACGCCCTTCACGATGTTCTCGACGCGCTCGGCCCCTTCGAGGGCATCGGAGATCAGCGCTTGCGTCGCCGCCGCGGATCCGTGGGCCGCGATGTCCTCGCGGAGCAGCGCGAGGTTCGCCTTCACGTACGCGAGGGGGTTATTGATCTCGTGCGCGATGCCCGCAGCGAGCGTGCCGATCGATGCCATCCGGTCGGAGATCATCATCCTGGCTTCGAGCGCCTTGCGCTCCGTGCAGTCGCGCGCGGTCGCGACGATCGACGGAGCGCCGTCGAAGTCGATCTGGATCGCCGAGACCTCGGTGATGCGCACCGCGCCGTCCGCACGAACCAGCCGGATCTCGCGGACCGGCGTCCCGACCCCGGTCTCCACGATGCTGTCCACGCGTGCGCGTACCATGTCCCGGTCGTCCGGGTGGATGATGCCGAGGAGCTGCGCGCCGATCAGCTCCGTCGCGGACGTGCGGCCGAGGAGTGCGACGATCTTGGCGTTCGCGTAGATGATCGTGCCGTCGCGGTGAACGATCACCGCATCCGGCGATTGCTCGATCAGGGCGCGAAAGCTCGCCTCCGAGCGAGCCTGGATCCTCGCCGAGGCCCGCGCGGTGTACACACGCGCGCGCCACCGGATCACCACGGCGATCGCGACCACGACAAGCAGCCCCGCCAACACCCGAAACCAAAGCGTCTGCCACCACGAGGGATCGACGATGATCGGTACGCGGGTCACGGGCCCGAACGGTGCCGTACCGAGCCGCGACCGGATCTCGAGCAGGTAGCTCCCCGGCGGCAGCTCGGCGTACCGGGCATCATCGGCCGACGAGGTCCGCCACTCGGTGTCCAGCGGCGTCAGCCGAAGCTGCTGTTCGAGCCGTCCGCGGTTGAGGAACGTCGGCGTCGCCACTCGCACGTCCAGGGACGTCGTACCCGGATGCGGTGAACGTGCGAGCTGACCCTGGAGGATCGGTTCGCCGCCGAGAGCCACCGAGATCACGAGCGGCGCGAGTGCGGGTGGCGGGCCGCGATAGCGGCCGGCATCGAACCTCGCGAGGCCATGGGTGGTGCCGATCAGCACCTCCCCCGTTGGCTCGGCCAGGAATGCGCGCGCCGCGCAGTCATCGCCGACCATGCCGGAGCTGGTGGAGAAGTGCTCGATCACGCCGCCGTCGATGACGTCGAGACCGACCCCCATCCCTGCGTACAGCCGCCCGTGGCGATCCTCGCCGAGCAAGTACAGCTTGTCGCTGGTCAACCCGACCGCTCGATTGATCGTGGAGCGCTGGGTGAGCCCGTTCGTGTAGCGAAAGCACGTGACCCCGAGCGCCTGGCTGTACGCGACACAGATCTCGCCGGAGGCGCGCTCGACGAGGTACGCGACCATCGTGGATTCGAGGCCGTCGGCCTTCGTGAACCTCCGCCAGCGTCCGCGTTCGCGCATCGCGAGCCCGCCGTTCCCGGCCACCCACAGCCGGCCGGCTCGGTCGAGCAGGAGTTGCCCGATGTCCTCGGTGGTCGTGCCGCCGGGGAGGGCCTCGGCTCGCCAGGTCTGACCGTCCATCCGCAGCAGGCCCTTGTTCAGCGTGCCCACCCACAGGGTGCCGTCGATCTCGAGCATCGACGACACGTTGTTATTGGCGAGGTCGGCGCTGGGACCCACCACGGTCGTCGCACCGCTCGCGCGATCGATGGCCATCACCGTGCCGTTGGTGCCGGCCGCGTACATCACGGGGCCCGCGTCCGCGAGTGCCTCGATCGTGTAGGCCTCGGTGCCACGGATCGTGGACCACACGTCGCCAGCCTCCACGACGACGCCGCGGTTCGTCCCGACCCAGAGCGTTCGCTGGCGGTCTCGCACCATCGTCCACGCGGTGTCCGCGGGAAATCCGGTCCTCGGCGTATATCCGCGCCACAACCCGCGGCCGAGCGCCTGGTAGAGCTGATCCCCGGCCATCCAGAGTGATCCTTCGCGGTCCTCGAAGGCGACGATCACCGAGCGTACGGGAAGCCCGTCGTGCTCGGAGAGCACGGTCCATCGCCCCGCGCGATCCCGGCGCGCGAGCCCGCTGCGTGTCGAGACGTGTAACTGGCCCTCGTGATCGATGAACATGCGACCCACCTCGCTCACGTCGGGAAGCGCCGCCGAGACGTCGCGACACGTCACCAGCGCCGCGTCGCACTGCCAGAGGAAGCGCTGCGACCTGACCCACACGGAGCCGTCCTGGGTCTCTACGATCTGGTCGATGCGATCGCGATCGAAGCCAGCGCTCGCATCGAGCACGCGCCATGAATCGCCATTCGACACTGCCAGGTTCTTGCCGCGCCCGACGATCACCCGACCGTCGGCGGTGACGACGACGGCGCCACTCGGGCCGGACCAACGATCATCGGCGCGAAAGCCGGCCACCCCCCCGTGATACAGGCCGTGATCGGTCGCCACCCACACGCCGTTGTCGCGGTCGAGGGCGATCTCGTTGATCCGGACCCGCGGCACGGACCCCGCCGAGGTCGCGTGATCGTGCTCGACCCATGCGAGGCCCGTCGTCGTGCCTACCCATAGGCCTCGTCCGGTCGAGCGCAGGGACAGCACCTCGTCCCCTGGCAACCCGTCCGCGACGTGGAGCGCGTGGAACTGACTTCCGTCGTACCGATACAGCCCGTCCTCGGTCGCGATCCACAGCAGCCCATCGCCGGTTTGTGCGATCTGATTGATGGACAGGTTCTCGAGCCCCTGTTCACTCCCGTAGCTCCGGAACGTCGCGTGGCTCTGCGGCGCTGCGTCCACGTGCGCGATGGCCGTGGCGAGTGCCAGGGACACGAGCAACGCACGACGGTTCACGCTAGCTGAATCGGCGGTTCCCGCGTGATCTGTAGGTGTCCCAGATCGGCGTCGCTTACTTGGACCAAGTTTCGTCAAGACTCCGAGGACTTCGGGTCGGTCTTGACTCGACGTCGTGGTGATCGACGGCGCGGGGATCACACCCGCGCAGCGCTTTCCGGCCTCGGATCGGCGGCGTGACTAGAGCTTCGGACCGCCGGCCTTCACTTCGGCCGACGCGCCCGCTTCGTACTTCTTGAAGTTGTCGCGGAACAGCTGCGCGACCTTCTTCGCCTTCTCGTCGTACGCGGTCTTGTCCGCCCACGTGTTGCGCGGGGTCAGGATCTCCGATGGCACGTCGGGGCAGGTCTGCGGCACGGCGAAGCCGAAGATCGGATCGTCGACCGTCGGCACGTTCGCGAGCGCGCCCGAATGGATCGCGTCGATGATCGCACGCGTGTACTTGAGCTTGATGCGCGAGCCGACGCCGTATGCGCCGCCCGACCAGCCGGTGTTGACGAGCCAGGTCTGCGCGCCGTGCTTCTTCAGCTTCTCGGCGAGCAGCTCGGCGTACTTGGTGGGGTGCCAGACGAGGAACGGCCCGCCGAAGCACGGCGAGAACGTCGGCTCGGGATCCTTCACGCCGACCTCGGTGCCCGCGACCTTCGCGGTGTAGCCCGAGATGTAGTGGAACATCGCCTGGCCCGGGGTGAGCTTGCTGACCGGCGGCAGCACGCCGAACGCGTCGGCGGTGAGGAAGATGACGTTCTTCGGGTGCCCACCGATCGCGGGGAGCTTCGCGTTCGGGATCGAATCGAGGACGTAGCTACCGCGGGTGTTCTCGGTGAAGCTGATGTTGTCGTAGTCGACGACGCGCGACGTCTGGTCGTACGACACGTTCTCGAGCACGGCGCCGAACGACAGCGAGTTCCAGATGTCTGGCTCCTGCTCCTTCGACAGCTTGATCACCTTCGCGTAGCAACCACCCTCGATGTTGAAGGTGCCCTGGTCGCTCCAGCAGTGCTCGTCGTCGCCGATCAGCAGGCGCTTCGGATCGGCCGACAGCGTGGTCTTCCCGGTGCCCGACAGCCCGAACAGGATCGACGTATCGCTCCCATCGCGCGCCATCGTCGCGGAGCAGTGCATCGACAGCACGCCCTGCTTCGGCATCAGGTAGTTCATGATCGTGAACACACCCTTCTTCATCTCGCCGGCGTACTCGGAGCCGAGGATGACGAACTCGCGCTTGCCGAACGACAGATCGATCGACGTCGACGACGACATGCCCTGCGTGTGCTTGTTCGCTGGAAACCCACCGGCGTTGTAGATCACGTAGTCGGGCTCGCCGAAGTTCGCGAGCTCCTGCTCGGTCGGCCGGATCAGCATGTTGTGCATGAACAGCGCGTGGTACGCGCGCGTGGCGATCACGCGGATCTTGAGGCGGTACTTCGGATCCCAGCCGGCGAACGCATCGACCACGTACAGCCGCTCCTTGGTGTTCAAGAAGTCGATGCCGCGCTCGCGGTTGATCAAGAAGCTCTGCGGGTCGAGCTTGATGTTGACGTTGCCCCACCACACGTCCTCGCGCGTCTCGGGCTCGTCGACGACGCGCTTGTCCGTCGGGCTGCGGCCGGTCTTCTTGCCCGAGTACGCGATCAGCGCGCCGGTCGAGGAGATCGTCGAACCCTTCTCGTACTTGAGCGCGGCCTCGTAGAGGAACGCGGGAGATGCGTTGCGGTGAATCTCCGCAACAGTGATGCCTTGCTTATCGAGCGAAAACGTCATGCGAGCAGCTCCGGCCTAAATTGATGGCGCGGGTATACCACCGCGGCGAGCGAGTCGCTCAGGGGTTATCGGCGCCCGCGGTCGGTGCGCACAGGCCCCAGTCCGCCGCCGCATCGGTGTCCGTCCCGTTCGGTTTACGACACACCGCGTTGGTGAACGGGGTGAGATCGCCCACGCCGATATCGGCGAGATCGACCGCCGCGGTGAACCCGGGGAGGTCGACCGCGAGCATGGCACCTTCGTAGGAGATCGCGTCGATCAGGGTGTGCGACACGTTGTCGATCAGCACGATCGCGTCGGGCGCGCCGTTCTGGATCGCGTCGGTGTTGAAGCCGGGGTTGAGCATCAGCGTGCCGGTCGGCGTGGTGATGTTCGCGCCCGCGATCACGAGGTAGCCGCCGGGCGCCAGCGAGGCCCCCGCCCCCGACAGGGCGATGGTCTTGTAGACCGCGCCGCCGCTCCCGTTGATCAGCAGCACCTGGAGGTTCGCGAGCTGCACCGGCTGGGTCGACGGGTTGAAGATCTCGATGAACTCGGCCGCGTCGGGGTTGACCGCCTGGTCGTAGTCGACCTCGTTGATCACGAGGTGGTTCGCGCCGGTCGACAGGGTGATCGTCGCGTCGCTGGTCGAGCCGCCGAACGTCGCGCGGACCGTCACGGTGTCACCCGAGACGTGCGTGAAGTTGAACGTCGCGGTGGTCTTCTCGGCGTTGACGGTGACGTTCGCCGGCACCGTGCCCGAGCCGCCGATGATCGAGAGCCCGACGGTGGTGTTGCTGGGCGGCGGGAGGTCGAGGCTGACGGACATCTCGAGGGTGCCGCCCTGCCCGACCGAGGCCGTGGTCGGCGCGATGGCCACCGTGGTGGGGCCCTCGTTGAGCCCGAGCACGCGCACCTCGGCGGTGGGGTTCTGGACGCCGAGCGTGGCCATGATCGTCACCGGCGTGGCGCTCGCCGTCACCGCGGTGACTGGCACGACGACCGAGGACGTGCCGGCGGCGACGGTGACCGTCGCAGGCACGATCGCGACGGCGCTGTTCGACGAGGTGAGGACGATCTGCGTGCCGCCGGTGGGCGCGTTCTGCGTCAGCTCGATCGTCAGGGCCGTCGGCGTGGTCGCACCCGGCGCACTGCCGAGCCGCTTGAACGACAGCGCCGGACCGAGGGTCTTGATCGCGGCGGCGCCCGCCGGGAGATCGGCCAGGCTGCGCGGCTCGATCTTCGACGCACTGTTGCGGCGGGTCAGGATGCCGGTGACCGCCGAGAACGTCTGGCCCGTGACCGGCAGCGGTTCGGGCTTGAACACGAAGTCGTCGGCGACGAGATCGTTCGGCGTGGTGTTCAGCGTGTACTCGCCGAACATCGCGTTGCTCGCGCTCACCGCCGCGCCGGGCAGCGAGACCAGCACGCTCTCGAGCGTGGTGGCGCGGGTGCCACCGGTGCGGACCTCGGCGTACGTCGCGGTGACGGGCGTGGGTCCTGGGACGGCCGCGGCCGCCGACACCGTGATGGTGGTGACCGGCGTGATCTCGATCTGACCGTTGAAGTCCGCGACGGTGCCGTCGATCGCGACGCGCTTGCCCGCGACGACGCCGGCGGGCGGAGCCGCGCTCGTGAACACGAACAGCCCCGAGAAGTCCGTGGTGGTGAAGCCGACGTCGCCGGACACGATCTGGACGAAGAAGCCGTTGCTGCCGACGCCGGTGACCAGCGCGTTGTCGACGTGGACCGCCGTACCGATCGGCGTGGTGCCATCCTTGATCGAGTAGATCGAGACCGGGCAGCCGGCGGTGCCGGGGTTCGAATCCGCCGGGCAGGCATCGCACTCGTTACCCTTGCCGTCGGTGTCGCCGTCGGCCTGATCGGCGTTCGCGACGTCCGGGCAGTTGTCGGTGGCGTTCGGCACGCCGTCGAGATCGCGATCGTTGGGATCGGTCTGGTTCGCACACGTGTTGGTGTCGGCATCGAGCGGGCACGCATCGCACGCATCGCCGACGCCGTCGTTGTCGGCATCCGGTTGGACACCGCCGTCCATCGGACGGATCGGGTTGAACACGCTGACGCAGTTGTCGGCGGAGTCCTCGAGGCCGTCGCCATCGCTGTCGGTCGCGCTGATATCGCCGGTGAACACCGTCGAACCGGCGACCGCCTCGGGGCGCGTCGGCTTGCAGCTCGGCTCGTCGGGCGGATCCTCGCAGGTGAACGCGCGATACGCCGGGAAGTCCGGGTTGGCGCCGCCATCGACGACCGCCGCGGCCTCGAGCTGGCTGAACGTCATGCCGACCTCGCCCATCAGGCACAGCTTCTTCGCGGTGCCGCAGACATCGACGGCATCGCAGCTCGCGGCCTCGGCCTACAGCCCGGCGACCACGCCGTCATCGCCGTACAGCACCTTGCCGCCGCGCATCACCATCGCGACGTCCTTGTTCTCGGCGGCGACGACCGCGCCATAGGTCTTGCCGTGCGCGGCGAAGATCGAGATGTCGGCGACCTTGCCGGCGGCGAGCGTCCCGATCTTGTCGTCGCTCGCGGTCACCGCGGCGGCGCTCGAGGTCACCATCCGCCACAGCTGCTCCTCGGTGAAGAAGCTGCCGTAGTAGGTCTCGTTGAGCGACGCGGCGCACTTGAGCTCGCGCAGCATGTTCATCGAGCCGCTCGGCATCCAGTCGGTGCCGAGTGCGATCTCGATGCCGAGGCGCGACGCCGTGGTGACGCGCGCGGTGTCGCCGTAGAGCGAGATGTTCGAGCGTGGCGACCAGATCAGCGCGGTGTTCGCGGTGGACATCTGCGCGTAGTCCTGCGCGTTGAGGCCGATCGCGTGGATGATCGCGGTCTTCGGGACCAACAGGTCGTTCGACGTGCCCGGCGCCATCGCGTCGAACGTCGTCGACGACTGGCAGAGGAACTCGTTGTGCGCGGTGGCGTTGATGCCTTCCGAGATGTGCGGCTCGTACGAATCCGCGTTCATCACCGCCGTCGAGTCCGCGGTCGTCGGGCTGCCGCCGTAGTTGCAGTCGCCATCGCGGCGGATGCCCGACGAGAAGTCGTCGAGCGGGAACGTGTCGAACTCGACCGGGGGCTGGGCGAGGCCGCCCTGCAGATCGCCCGGCTTGTCGAGGTTGCGGAGCAGCCCGGTCGCCGCGCCTTCACCGACGATCGACGTGGCGCCGCCCATCACGAAGCGCAGCTCGCCCCACGCGATGTGGTTCACGCCCGCCGTGCCCGACTTGCGAATGCGCGGCCGGCCGGCGCCATCGCCTTCGCGCCACTGCTGGCGATCCTCGTACCGGACCGTGGTGCTGTTGTTGTAGATGGGCTTCGACCCGTACGGGTACGAGTTCGCGAACTGCGTGTGGTCGTGCGAGTTGATGAGACCCGGAGAGATCGCGCCGTCGGGGCAGCTCACCACCGTCTCGCCGCCGGCCGCGCAATCGCACCCGACGCACGTGATCTGCTCGCCTTCGACGAGCACCTGACCGCCGCGATACACGGTGCTCGGCGTCAGCACGACGCCCTTGAACAGGCGCTTCTCGCCACCCGGCGTGATCGCGCAGGTTCCGGTCGTGACCGGCGGCAACTCTTCGCAGACGACCTCGACGACGGGCGGTCCGTCGGGTGGACCTGCGTCCGGTGGGATCGCGGGATCCTTGTCGTCACAACCGCTGCATCCCGAAACCCAGATCAACAGTGTGAGAACGATCAGACGGCGCATGTGGGCGCGGAAACTAGCACGCAGGCTTTCACGCCCAGCGTGAAAACTCCGGCGTGTTGCGGAGGTCACGTGTGCGTGATGGCAGCGTCACCTGGAGCGTCGCTACGTAAGCGGGCCCACGCCCGCTACAGGGTTCGGGACTGCGGTCCCGGGGGATCGCTAGTCGAGCGGATGCTCGAGCGAGTCGGCGACGAAGCCCATCACCTCTTCGAGCATCTGCCCGAAGTCCTCGTAGAACTGCTGATCGACCGCGTTGTCCTTCGCGTCGTACATCACGACGGGATACTCGCCGGCCGCGTTCTCGCGCGAGACGTCGAGACAGAACCACTCCTGATACTGCGCGCCCATGCCGACCACGACCAGGTTCTCGGACAGCTTGCGCTCCGCGCGCGCGGACAACGTTCGCTGCACGACGTCATGTGCGGGCTCCTGGACCACGCCCATGAAGTCGTGAACGATGCCGAGGTGCGGCGGGATCGCGAGGCCGCCGAAGGTGCGAAGGAACGTGCGGTACGACGGAGGGAACGTCACGCCGAGAGCTTCCTCGGCGGCGGTGATCTGAGACTCCGTGACGGGGCCTCCGATCTGGACCGGGTTCTCGTGCTCCGTCAATCGACGGCGCACACGCTCCACGAGCTCGATGGTGTCTGAGTTCATGGTCTGGTCGTCGATTATGCACGACTCGATCGCGACGCGAAGATCGCGAACCGTGTGATCGCAGCTGATCGGAACGCGACGATTTCCGCGTTGACTTTTCTGCTAACCGGGACGCGGAAGCGCGGGAGGAAAGGTCAGCGCGTCTGCCGTCGCGAGCTCCATGTCCGTATCGGTGATCTGCATCGCGGCCTGCATCACGCCGAGGAACGGGATCACGCGCCAGCTCGGCACCGTCGCGGGCAGCTCGGCGACGAGCGTGTAGACCACCATCCAGTAGCGATCGACCGGATCATTGAGACCGGCGGCGACGTGCTGGAGCTCGGTGAACACCTGCGCGTCGGGTGCGCGCGGCCGGCGGAACGCGCGATACAGCTCGGCATCGAGCTCGTCCTTGGTGAGCGCGAGATCGGGGATCGCTGCGAAGAACTCGCGCGTCTTGAAGCGCTGCTCGTCGGAGCCGAGGCCACGGGCGAGCGAGCGCAACGCGAACACCTCGCAGGCCGGGCCGATCAAGCCGCGGATGCGCAGGTAGCGATCCTCGAGATAGCCGTCGACCCAGCCGGCGCGTGCGGCGTCGAGCATGCGCTGTGATTCGCTCGGCGAGATCCGCAGCGCGATGCGCAGCGCTTCGAGGAAGCTGACCTCGTGCTCGTCGAACTGTTGATCCGCCGCGGCGACCTCGGCGGCCATCGCGTACGCGGTCAGGCGGTGGATGCGCGCGGGCAGCCCCTTCGCGATCGAGGGCGCGCGGTTGCTCGCCGTGCCGGCGAACTTGATCGCGTCGTTCGACAGCCCGATCAGCGTGCGCGCGGCTGGCTGCCCGAGCCCCTGGAACAGCGGGTGCTGCGAGATCTGGCGCTCGACCACCAAGCTCTCGCGATCGTCGATCACGCCATCGGCGTTCATCGCGCCGATCATGGCTTCGATCAGGAACCGGCGCGGATCGTTGGGGCGCAGACCGCCTCCCAACAGTTCCTTCACCGTGCGCTCGGCCATCGGCGGAGTCTAAGCGAACGCGGCGTCGATCGCGATCACACTGATCAGCGATCCGGCCGCGACGATCGCGGCGATCACGAGATGGCGCCGGGTCAACACCACGCCCGTGGCGTCGCGTGCGCGGCGGGCTCCGACGGCGATCGAGACCAGCACCAGCACGCCGAGCACCGGCATGAACGGCGGCTCGCGATGCTGCGACCTCAGCCGCGTGGTCTCCGCTTCCAGCAGCGCAGGATCGATCGCTGTCCGGGTGCGCGCCAGCTCGCGTCTCCACCGCGCGAGCTCGCGGTCGGCGAGGCGATCGCCCTCGCGCTTCATGATCGCGCCGTAGCGATGGTCGCTGCGGAGCTGCATCTCGATCACCGCGGGGAGTGCGAGTACCACCGCGGCGATGGTCATCGCGATCGCGACGCCCGCGACCTTCCGGCTCGGCAGCACCGCGGTGAACACGCCGAGCACGAGGCGCGCGCACGCATAGGCGACGCCACACGTGACGAGGCCGGCGACGATCGCGATCGGATAGCGTGCGTCACCGAGCCCGCGATGCGCCGGCAGCCCATCGCCGTAGCCGTGCCAGGTGCCGGTCGCGAAGTACCAGCACGCGTGCGCGACGATCGCCGCGCCGATCCCGCGTACCACCCGGATCCCGAGGGTCTCCGGCTTGTTCGCGAGCCCCAGCCAGAGCGCGCCGCCGACCACGAGCTCGACGATCAGGCCACCCATCGAGGTGGCGAGGGCACCCGCGGCGCTCGGGTCATCGATCGCCGAGTAGCTGATCCAGCCGCCGGCGAACCAGAACAGCCGGAGATCCGTGATCTCGCCACCCTGCGCGACGGCAAAGCCGCCGTGACCGAGGAGCTCGTGGAGCAGCAGCCCGAGCCGACTCGCGGCCAACCCCGCGGCACATAACAGGCCTGTCAGGCGTAGCACCGCAAGCCAGGGCACCGCGTGAGGATGGCTTAAAGAAGGAACGTGGGCACGGTGGCAGAGGGCGCGTTATCATTTATCTCGCCATGCGCACCTGGTCCTGCGTCGCTCTGCTCGTCCTCGGGACGATGGGCACGGCCGCGGCCGCGAAGAAGAAGATCCAGATCGTCAGCAAGCCAGCCGGTGCGTCGGTCTACGTCGGCTCGCTCGAGGCCGGCGAGAAGTGCAAGACGCCGTGCCCGGTGGAGGTCGACGACGGCGATCAGGTGATCCTCGATCTCGAGGGCTACCGCCCGAAGAGCGACGCGATCGTGATCGGGCGCAGCGAGCGCGCGCCGTACAAGCGGTCCTACAACCTGGTCCCCAGCGTCGGCACGCTCAAGATCGACGGTCCCGCCGGCGCCGACGTCTACGTCGACGGCAAGGAGGGCGGCAAGCTCCCCTACGAGGCAGATGTCTCGTCCGGGACCCACCGCGTCCAGGTCAAGCTCGACGGTCAGGACCTCTACGTCGACGCGGTCGAGGTGGCCGAGGACGACGTCAAGGCGATCACCGTCGATGGGAAGAAGAAGGTCGCGGCAAAGCCGAAGCCAGAGCCCGAGGAGGATCCGATCAAGGATCCCGACGACACCACGCCCGCGATCCGCAAGACCACGAAGCCGTCGGTGTCCCGCGAAGGCAGCTTGTTCGCGCTCTCCGCCGCGCTGTCGGTCGGCTTCCGCAGCTTCGAGTACCGCAACGTCAAGCCGATGACGGTGCGGCAGGATCTCGGCCCCGAGTCCGAGGGTGGTCAGGTGCTCGCCGGTGCGCAGCTCGAGATCTGGCCCGGTCGGCTCGTCGGGGTGCGCCCGCTGCGTGGCTTCGCGCTCGTCGGTCGCTTCCAGTACGGCCTCAACTCGCAGACTGTGGTCGAGGACGAGAACAACGCGGCGCTCGGCGCGCGCACGTTCTGGACGTCCCTCGAGGTCACGGCGCGCCAGCAGTTCCTGATCGCCGGCAAGTTCGTCGCCGAGGTCAACCTCGGCTACGCCGGTGACCAGCACCAGTTCGAGGGGCTCGACTCCGACATCGCGAAGGTCCCCGACGCCTACTACCAGTCCCTCAAGATCGGTGGTCGCGTCGCGATCCTCGTCGACAAGCTCGAGCCGTACCTCGCGGCGGAGAATCGCATCGTGATGTCGGGTGGGCCGCTCGCGAAGCGGTTCGACAGCACGGGTGGCTCCGACGTCACCGGCTTCCGTGGTGCACTGGGTGTCGGCGTCAAGCTCGGCAACATCACGGGCCGCGTCGAGGGTTCGCTGACGCGCTACAGCTGGACGTTCGCCGACAACGGGATGACGGACACCAACGGTGCGGTCGACAGCATCAAGCAGGTCTCGATCACTGCCGGCTACGCGTACTGATGGGCGCCGGCTACGCGTACTGATGGGGACTGTCCTCAGATGCTTAACTTCCGTGCTGCATCTTCGCGAGATCATTTGTCTCGATAGGGACGGTCCTCACGAACGCCACTCACTCGCACCGAAGACCGTCACTGCACGCGGTCCATCTGCGAGCCACCCACCGATCCGGCACTCAAGCGGCAGATCCACGTGACGTTCGTTCGTGAGGACCGTCCCCAATCCGGTGTGTAGTTCCGAATGGATGCAGATCGGAAGGTAAGCATCTGAGAACAGTCCCCGATCGGACGCCTACGGCTTCAAGCCGGCAGATCCACGTGACGTTCGTTCGTGAGGACCGTCCCCCATCCGTTGTGTAGTTCCGCACGGATGCAGATCGGAAGTTAAGCATCTGAGAACAGTCCCTCAGACGCGACGCCCTACCAGACGTTGCAGGACGCCTGCGGCTTCATCGGCGTTCCGGCGGCGCACTTGAACGCGGTCGCGAACTCCGGGAGGTTCCGCAGCGCTCCGTAGACGCGGAACTTCGGCGGGCTGTGCGAGTCGACGGTGAGCCGGCGCTGCACCTCGGCGGGGCGATCCTTGCTGCACCACGCCTGCCCGACCGCGAGGAAGAACTGCTGATCCTCGTCGAAGCCGTCGGCGACGTAGACCTTCGGCGCGTCCTTGCGCAGCGATCGATACGCCTTGAACGCCATCTTCACGCCACCCAGATCCGCGATGTTCTCGCCGAGCGTGAGCTTGCCGTTGACGTACTGCTTCGGCAACGCCTCGAACGACGAGTACTGATCCGCGACGCACTGACCGCGCGTCTTGAACGCCTTCTCGTCGTCGGGCTTCCACCAGTTCTTGAGGTTGCCGTCGGCGTCGAACTGCGCGCCCTGATCGTCGAAGCCGTGCGTCAGCTCGTGACCGATCACCATGCCGATGCCACCGAGGTTCGCGGCGACCGAGCGATCGGGGCCGAAGAACGGCGGCTGCAGGATGCCGGCCGGGAGAGCCGTGTTGTTCGCCGTCGGATCGTAGTAGGCGTTGACCGTGTAGGTCTGCATTTTCCACTCGGTGCGATCGACGGGCTTGCCGGCCTTGCTCAGCTTGCGCTTGGTGTCGAACGTCTCGGCGCGCAGCGCGTTGCCGGCGAAGTCGTCGCGCTTGACGTCGAAGTCGTAGGTCCGGAACTTGTCGGGGTAGCCGATCATGCGCGCGACCTTGCCGAGCTTGCCGATGGCGATCTTGCGCGTGTCGTCGCTCATCCACTCGAGCTTGCCGATCTCGTCACCCATCACCTTGACCAGCGCGTCGACGTACGAGACGGCGGTCGCCTTGCTGGATGCCGGGAAGTACTTCGCCGCGTACCGCTGACCCAGGAGCTCGCCCAGCGAGCCGGCGGTGGCATCGATGCAGCGCTTGCTGCGGTCGGGACGCTTCTCGACGCCGGTCAGCGCCTTCTGGAGCTCGAACGCTTCGTCATCGAACGGCTTCGGCAGCGCGAACGCGGCGTGGACCAGCAGGTGATACGTGAAGTAGCTCGCCCACTGCGGGAACGTGAACTGCGTGCGCAGCTTGTCGAACGCGGCGAAGAACTTCGGCGTGCCGACGACGAGCTTCCGGCTCGGCTCCGCACCGACGCCTTTCCAGTAGCCGCGCCAGTCGATCGACTTGACCTGCTTGCCGAGCCCCGCGGCATCGGTGGGGTTGTAGGCAGCCTGGACGTCGCGCTGCTCGACGCCGGTCTTGGTCAGCTTCGCGATCTCGGTCTCGATCGCGAGCACGTCGGCGGCGCCGGCATCGGCAGCCGGGCCTTGCTTGCCGCCGAGTGCGAGCATCCGCGAGACGTGGAGCTTGTACGCGTCGACCTTGTCCTTGAGCTCGGGCTTCAGGTAGTAGTCGCGATCGGGGAGCCCGAGGCCGGCGGGATCGAGGTACGTGCTGTTGACCGTCGACGCCTTGAGATCGGCGGCCACGCTGACGTTCCACACCGCCCAGACGCCGATCTTGTGGAGCGTGATCAGCGCCGACGCCCACGACTTCGCGTCCTTGACGCCCGTCACGGCGGCGAGCAGCGGCTTGATCGGGGACGTCCCGACGCGCTGGATCGCGGCTTCGTCCATGCACGAGGCGTAGAAGTCGCCGAGCTTCTTGGTCGCCGCATCGGCGCCGATGCCCTTCGCCGCTTCCTCGAGCAGCTCCTTGGTGGCGACCTTGTTCTTCTCGTCGATCTCGGAGAACCGCGCCCAGCGCGCGCGATCGTCGGGGATCTTGTTGTTCTGCAACCAGCCGCCGCAGGTGAATTGATAGAAGTCGAGACACGGATCCATCGAGCGATCGAGCGACGACGTCTCGAGGCCGACATCCGCGAGCGTCACCTTGACCGCGTTCGCCGGCACGGGCGCCGGTGCGGGCCTGGGTACCGGTGCAGGCGCGGCGCTGCCAGGAGTGTTCGTGGTCGCGGAGCCGGTGGGCCCCGTCGTCGACGGTGGCGCCTTGCCCGAACAGGCCGCGATCGTCAGGAGCGTCAACACGTTACGTGGGCTGAGCACGCGGGGACACTAACACCACGCAACCCTGCGATCGACTGGCCGAGCTGCCGGCCCATGTCGCACGAGGCCACCGACCGCTACATCGAGTCGATCTTCACCCGTTACCAGTCCGAGCTCCGCACGCACCTCTCCGCGCTCGACGATCCCGCGGTCGAGGACGTCGGCCGCGCATGCCGCCGGCTCGCGTGCATGATCGAGACGCTGACAGCGTTCGCGACCGGGCACGCGGTAGGCCGCGTCGCCCTCGCGATGCGCCGGATCGATGCCACCCTCGCCGGGCCGATGGCCGACGCGATCGCCGCGGTCCACCCACCGGCGATGCCCCGTGTACTCCCACCGCCTCGGTTCTTCGCCGACGACAAGCGCCCGATCCTCGACACGCTCGGTGGGCTGCTCCACCAGCGTCTCGCGCTCGCCGCGCGCCACGCACGGGAGCTCGTCCGCGCCATCGCGTCCACGCTGACTCGCCTCGGCCAGGCCGCCGCGCTCGGTCGCGCCCTGTTGCTGCTCGCGGAGGATCCTACGGCGGCGTTCGGGTTCCTCGATCAACTCGCGCTCGGCTGGACCTTCTACGTGGCCGTAGTCACCGACACCGCCGACCCCGAGCTCCCCGACGAGCCACGCTGGCAACGCGGCCGCGCGCTGTGGTCGACGTGGTCGCACCGGATTCGTGGGACCAAGGCGCCATCCCGAGAGTTCATCCTCCGCGTGGCGTGAGGTACGATGCCGGCGTGGGCGACGATAAACCTTTGTGGGGCCGATTTCGCGCGGTCGCTGCGACGGGGGCCGACGCCGACTGGAAGGCGCTGCTCGTCGATCTCCAGCCCGAGCTGACGTCGATGGCGAGGAACCAGCCGATCGGTCGGCTGCGCGATCGCGAGGATTCGCCACGCGAGATCGTGACCCGCGTGGTCGCGCGGCTGTTCAACAAGGACTACGCGGCGATCAAGAAGCTGTGTGCGATGGATCCGCCGCCCGAGCTGCGCGCGTGGTTGCGCGTGCTGGTCCGCCGCTCCGCGATCGACTACATGCGCGAGCACCCCGAGTTCGATCGCGGCAACGCCGAGCGGACACCTCGCTGGATCTCGCTCGCGAGCCTCGGCTCCGGAGAAGCCGTCGCCAACACGCCGAGCTCGCTCGCCGAGAAGCGTGCCCAGGTGCTCGCCTTCATCCGCGCCGCCGTCGACGAAGCCGGCGCGGCCTTCAAGAAGGAAGGCGACGAAGCGCTGTTTCGCCTCGCGCTCGAGTGGAAGGTCACGCGGATCCACATCCGCCGCATCGTCAAGAGCGGCGAACAATACGTCCAGGTGCTGACCCTGGTGCTCGAAGGGCTGTCGTATCCGGAGACCGCCGCGAAGCTCGGGATCAGCCGGCGCGAGGTCGAGCTGACCGTGCGCTACATCGAGGAGTTGCTGCGTGAGCGGCGGTTCGGCATGGATCCCGAGTAGTCAGGGTCGCCGAGAAAACCTCAACCCGGTGGGGTCGACTCGCCGTGCTGTTGTCCCCGGTGGGGTCGACTCGCCGTGCTGTTCTCCGGTGTTGTCCGCCGACGGTCGCCGAGAAAACCTCAACCCGGTGGGGTCGACTCGCCGTGCTGTTGTCCGGTGTTGTCCGCCTCGGCTAAGGTCGCCCCGTGATCATCGCAGTCGCAGGAGTTGGCACCGGCGTGGGCAAGACCCACGTGGCGTGTGCACTCGTGGGTGGACTTCGCGCCAAGTCCAAGCAGGCGGTCGGGTGGAAGCCGGTCGAGAGTGGCGTGACCGCCGACTCGAAGAACACCGACGAGCAGTTGCTCACCGAGGTGTCGGGCGGCGCGGCGGCCCCCACGCTGCGGCTCAAGGCGGCGATCGCCCCGAACATGGCAGCGCGCCTCGAGGGCGTGACCATCGACGCGATCGCCATCAAGAACACGCTCGCCGAGCTCAACAAGCAGCACGAGATCGTCGTGCTCGAGCTCGCCGGTGGGCTGTTCTCGCCGTTCGACGACATGCTCGACAACGCGGAGTGGCTCGCACGCTGCAACCTCGCACCGCGCGTGCTCCTGGTCGGCTGGGATCGGCTCGGCATCCTCCACGACATCTCGTCGTCGATCCGCGCAGCGCGCGCGATCGGGCTCGCGATCCACGGCCTCGTGCTCGCCGCGCCGGACAAGGCCGACGACGCGACCGGTAACAACGCGCTGCAGATCCGGTCGCGCCCGCAGCTGCGCGCCATGCGTGTCGTCGAGATCCCGCATGCCCCGGTGACCGAGCTGCGCTCGCACGCCGAGTTGCTGTCGCTGGCCGAATGATGCGGCTCGCCTTGCACCTCCTCGTCGCGATCGCCTGGGGCGTGATCGTGCAGTGGCCGTGGGGCATCTACGTGTTCCACGCCGTCGCCGCGCTCGGCATCCTCCACGTGCTGTCGCCGTGGTGGTGCCACTTCGCGTTCGCACGGCCGTTCCATCGCGCGTTCCTGTTCGGGCCGCTCGCGTTGCTCGTGCTCGACGCCGGCTTCCTGCTCTACGCGTGGACGAACGACCTGTGGTCCGAGCTGACGGTGATCGCGGTCGCGATCCTCGGGGCCGGCGCGATCGTCTCGCTGCTCTACAGCCTGCTGGTGATGACGCTGCTCGATCGGTTTCGCGCGAAGCGTGACGCGAAGAAACCTGCGCCGTAGTTGAGGCGGACAACACCGGACAACAGCACGGCGAGTCGACCCCACCGGGGTTGAGGTTTTCTCGGCGGACAATTTCCCGAGGCAACGTCAGCACGTCCGGGGCAAGACCGGACATGCAAGTCGTGCATGCCGTGCAGGCCGGCCATGCCGGACAGACATCGATCACACGGCGCTAACCGAGGAGCGCATCGATCCGCATCAGCTCGGCCACCGACCATGCCTGGAACGGGCAGCCGACCGGGCGATGCGGTGAGTTGGCGTCGCAGATCTCGGCGAGGTGCCCGAGCCCCGCGATCGTCAGCCGCTCCATCATCGGATCGACGAACTTCCTGCGCGCTTGCGCCTTCACCTCGGCCGACGAGCCGCGTACGCGGACCCACGCCTCGATGAACGCGCCGGCGAGCCACGGCCACACCGTGCCGTTGTGATAGACGCTGTCGCGATCGCGCGGGCCACCACTGTAGTGCGGCGCGTAGCGCGGATCCGCCGGCGACAGCGAGCGCGGCCCCGCCGGGGTCCACAGCTCGCGCTCGAACGTATCGACGACCGCGCGCGCTTGCTCGGCTTGCAGGATCTGCCGCGGCAACCCACCGACCGCGAAGATCATGTTCGGCCGGCACGATGCGTCGAACGTTCCCGCTTCGTGATCGCAATCGACGACGTCGTGGAGCTGCCCGCGTTCCGGATCCCAGAAGCGCTCCACGAAGGCGGCGCGCGCCTGCTCCGCCTCGGCGGTGTGCCCGGCGATCGTGAGCGCGTTGATCCACAGCGCCTGGATCTCGACCGGCTTGCCGATCCGCGGCGTGATCACCCAGTCGCCGATCTTCGCGTCCATCCAGGTCAGCTGGAGCCCCGGCACGCCGGCGGCGATCAACCCGTCCTTGTCCGCGTGGATGCGATGCCGCGTGCCCTGGCGATAACCGTCGACGATCGCGTGGATCGCCGCGTCGATCTTCGCGCGATCCGCCGGCTCGACGTGGCCCTGCAGGAACGCGTGCGCGGCGATCACGAACCATAGCGCCGCGTCGACCGAGTTGTACTCCGGCGTCGACGAGCCCTCGTCGAACCGGTTGGGCAGCATCCCACCGTCGACCAGGCTCGACCACTGAAGGAGGATCTGCCGCGCCTCGTCTCGTCGCTCCGCCCCGGGCGTCAGGCAGAGACCGCGCAAGGAGATGAACGTGTCGCGGCCCCAGTCGGAGAACCACGGGAAGCCGGCGAGGATCGTCTTGCCCGAGCCGCGGGCACAGAGGTACGCGTCGGCCGCGCGCGCGAGAGGCGGCCCGAGCCGGCTGCGGCGGTACTGCTCGGCGGAGAACAGCTTGTCCGCGACCTGCGGCGCGTTGCCCTCGACGACCATTCCAGATAGTGGGACGGGGCCGCGGTTGGCGGTCGAGCCAACCGCGGCCCCGTCCGTGAAGAGGATCATCGCCGCCGGCCCGGCGCCGAGATCGAACGTGAACGTGCCGGGCGCGGCGCAGTCCTCGCTACTATCGAGCCCGCGCTCGATCTCGCCTCCAAGCTCGAAGTTGCGATACCAGTCCGGCGCGTGCTGATAGAGCGCGTTCGCGAGCACGTGGATCGCCGGCACGCCTTCGTACGGCCTCCACGTCACGCGATCGCCGACGATCTCGGGCTCGAACTTGAACGCTCCGTTCTCGTGGTGGGTGCCGTGGTAGTCGCGTGGCGCGATCAGTGGCTGGACGTGCAGCGCGCGCGCCGAACCGGCGAGCTTGGTCCAGCGCAACACGGTGCGCGGTGCGCCATGCGTGACGATCAGCTCGCACGCGATCCGCGTCTGATCGGGCAACGTCCACTCCCAGCGCGGCCACGGCGAGTGCTCGAACTTCGCGAGGCGGCTCGCGCCGTCCGGATAGACATAGCCGCCGCGATAGCGGTGCGCCGACAGCCCGTAGCGTCCAGCCGCGGTCTCGACGAAGACCTCGAGATCGGCGACCAGCACCATCCGACCTTCGGGCGGTGCCGTCGCCGCCAGCAGCAGCGCGTGATAGCGGCGCGTGCGAATCCCGTCGTGGGTTCCCATCGCGAAGCCGCCGAGGCCGTCGGTCTCGAGCCACTCGGTCATATGTTTTCCCGTCCCATCCGCGCGAGTGCCGCGCGCTCGATCACGTTGCTGGCAAGCGCGGTCCAGCCCGATTGATGGCTGGCACCGCAGCCGCGGCCGGTGTCGCCGTCGAAGTACTCGTAGAACAGCACGAGGTCCTTGAAGCCTTCGTCCTGGGCGTAGCGCCGATCGCCACCGTGGCACGGCCGCATGTTGTGCTTGTCGGGCAGGAACAACGTCACCAGGCGCCGCTCGAGCTCCGCCGCCACCTCGGCGAGGTTCATCGACACCCCACTACCCGTCGGACACTCGACGCAGAACGCATCGCCGTAGTAGTGGTGGTAGCGCTTGAGCGCCTCGATCAGCAGGTAGTTGACCGGGAACCAGATCGGGCCGCGCCAGTTCGAGTTGCCGCCGAACGTGCTCGTCGTCGATTCCCCCGGCGCGTAGTGCACGTCGTAGCGCACGCCCGCGACCTCGAGCACGTACGGATGCGCGCCGCCGTGCGCCTTCGACAGCGAGCGGATCCCGAACGGAGATAGCAGCTCGGACTCGTCGAGCATCGTGCGCAACACGCGGGCGAGGCGTTCGCGGTTCGGGATCGCGAGCAGCCGGTGCTGGTGCTCGACATCGACCGCCACGGTGATCTCCTTCGCGAGCTTCGGCCGGTTCTCGAAGAACCACTGCAGGCGTTTCTGGAACTCCGGTAGGTGTTGCAGCTGATCGTCATCGATCGTCGCCGCTGCCATCAGCGGCACCAGGCCAACCATCGAGCGCAACCGCAACATCACGTTGCCGTTCTGCTGTCGCATCTGGTCGTAGTAGAAGCCATCGTCTTCGTCCCATAGCCCGTTGCCGCCCAGCTCGTTCATCGCCTTCGCGATCGCGACGAAGTGCTCGAAGAATTTCAACGCGAGATCGCTGTAGTGCGGCTCGGTTCGGGCGAGCTCGAGGGCCATCTGGATCATCGTCGTGCAGTAGAACGCCATCCACGCCGTCGCATCAGCCTGGATCAGCGTGCCGCCACCCGGCAGCGGCTGCCCGCGATCGAACACGCCCACGTTGTCGAGCCCGAGGAAGCCGCCGGTGAACAGGTTGTCACCCTCGGCATCCTCGCGATTCACCCACCACGTGAAGTTGACGAGCAGCTTGTCGAACGCGCGCTCGAGGAACTCGCGATCTTTTCCGTGCCCGGCTTCGGCCGCGAGTTGATAGACGCGCCACACCGCCCAGGCGTGGACCGGCGGGTTGACGTCGGAGAACGCGAACTCGTACGCGGGCAGCTGCCCGTTCGCGTGCATGTACCACTCGCGGCACAGCAACAAGAGCTGTTGCTTCGCGAAGTGCGGATCGAACCGCACCATCGCGACGCAGTGAAACGCGAGGTCCCACGCCGCGAACCACGGGTACTCCCACGCGTCGGGCAGCGAGATCACGTCGCGCGCCCACAGGTTATCCCAGCCGCGATTGCGCCCGAACTTGCGCCCCTCGGGCGGCGCGGGATAGCCCGGGTCACCCTCGCGCCAGTGCTCGACGATGTAGTGATAGAACTTTCGCGACCACACGAGGCCGGCGTCGGACTGCCGCACGATGCGCCGCTCCTCGGCGTTCATCGGCGTGTTGCGGACCTTGCCGTGATAGTGGTTCGCCTCCGCGATCCGTCGTTTCACGATGTCGTCGAACCCATTGAACGGCTGCTCGGGGCACACGCTCTCCATCGCGAGTCGCAACCGGATCACGCGGGTCTGCCCGGCCGCGACGGGTTGCTGGTACCAGAACGCGGCCTTGGTCCCGGTGAACGTCGGGTTCACCGCGGAGGTCTCGCCTTCGACGACGCGGCGGTGAAACGCGTCCTTGCTGTACGCCGGACCCTCTCCACCCCACAGCTTCTGGGTGTTGCTCTCGTTGTCGGTGAACAGCAGATCGGGATGCCCCTCGGCGGAGAGGCGATAGCGGCCGAGCGTGGGCTGCGTGATCCGCACCGCCGCGGTGCCGACGCGATCGATCTCGCCTTTGGCGTCGTAGCCCTCGCCGTGGCGATTCCACGCCCACGTGTTGCGCAGCCAGATCTGCGGTAGCACGTGCAGCGTCGCGGCCGCGGTGCCCCGATTGGTGATCGAGACGCGGATCAGAATATCGTCGGGACCTTCCTTCGCGTACTCGATGCCGACGTCCCAGTAGGCTTCGTCGAACACGCCGGTGTCCGTGATCTCGAGCTCGCGATCGAGCTTGCCGCGCTGCTTGTTCTCCTCGATGAGCCTTCGATACGGGAACTCGCGCTGCGGATACTTGTAGAGCGCCTTCAGGTACGAGCTCGTCGGGGTCGCGTCGAGATAGTAGTAGAGTTCCTTGACGTCCTCGGAGTGGTTGCCCTCGCTGCCGGTCAGGCCGAACAACCGCTCCTTCAGGATCGAGTCCTTGCCGTTCCACAGCGCGAGGCCGAAGCACATCCGGCACTGCCGATCGGTGATGCCGAGCAGCCCGTCCTCGCCCCAGCGATACGCGCGGCTGCGCGCGTCGTCGTGCGAGAAGTAGTCCCAGCACGCGCCCCACTCGGAGTAGTCCTCGCGAACGGTGCCCCACTGGCGCTCCGGCAGATACGGTCCCCAGCGACGCCAGTTGCGAACGCGCCGGAGATCCTCGTCGATGCGGCGGTCCTCGTCGTTGTCGCTGGTTGTCACCGGCAGCCAGCGTAAACCGGTGTTGCGTTACAGTCCGGAGCCCGCGAGCACTTCTTCGAGCGAGACGATCAACTCGTCGTTGTGGGCGGGAGTCGCGTCTCGGAGGCGCCGCAGCACCGCATCCAGGCCCGCGCTGCGCCCCATCAGATCCTGCGCCTGCGTACACGCCTTCGAAAGGATGTCCTTCGCCGTGCGCGCCGACAGCTCCGCGAGCTCCTTGCCGACGCTGAGCGCATCGCGCAGCTCTCCCGCCACCCGGCGATCGTGCTCGACCAGGACCTCGCGCTGGTTCACCACGGTGAGCGACTCGAGGTACTTGACCAAACCTTCGGCGGTCAGCTTCGCTTCGAACAGCTCCTCGGCCTCGAGCCGCTGATCGAAGTGCGTGAGCTCCCAGCGATCCGCCGCGCGCATCGCGCGACACAGCTCCGACGACACGTACTCGTGCAGCTGATCCGACAGCTCGACCAGCGCCCCGGGATGCAGCTGGCGATCGGAGCCCTGCAGCACGTCGTTGATCGGCGACAGCTCGGAGAGCAGCTTCGCGATCCCGCGGCGAACCATCAGCGCGCGGCGCAACGTGGTCTTGTAGGCCGGCACCACGCTGCCGTGATCGGCGTCGGGCACGAACGCCTCGTAGACGGCGACGACGAGCGCGTGGATGCCTTCGTTCCACGTGCTGGTCATGTCGTCGAGCAGGCCGAGCACCTGGTTCGCGTGACCCGCACCGATCGCCACTCCCATCCGCTCCGTCGCGTCGTCGGTCTGGCCACCGAGCCCGTAGCGAATGTTCGAGATCTTCTCGATCGCGTCGGCCCATCGCTCGATCTCGCTGTGTTTGGTCGTGGCGCCGAGGCCGTCGACCAGATCGCCGATGTCGTCGATGTTGAACTCCAGGACGGAAGGCGCATCATCGAACGCTTCGAGATCCCCGAACTCGTCGACCTCGATCTCGATCTCGGGCTCGTCGTCGTCCGGCATGATGGGCAGGCTGGACACGCTCGGCGCGCGCTTCTTCTGCCGCTTGTCGAGCTTCTTGCAGTACGCGAGCAGCAGTAGCGGCGTGCGAAACGTGTCGTTCCACAGCGATCGCAGGCCGGCTGCGGCGGTGTCGGGATCCTCTCCCGAGGCTCGGCTCGCGACGAACCGGTCGTAGAGCGAGTCATCGACCTTGTCGAGCGCGGCAAGCGCTAGCAAGGCCAGGCGCACCAGCTCGGTGGCCTCGGTGCGAATGCTCGCGGTCGAGATCGCATGGACGAGTCGCGGATCGATGCCGCGATCTTCGCAGAACCCGTGCGCCGCGTCGAATGCCTGGTGAACCTGCTATTTGCGCATCGGCGACATTTCAGGCCACTTATGGAGTTCGCGCTAGCTGGCTCTGGTGCGCGACGGAGGCCCACTCGATGCGCTGCGGGGTGGCGAGGCCGAGGGTCACGATCGCGGTAGAGAGCTGGACGCGCATCGACCGCTGATAGGCCTGCGCGGCCCGGAGGCGCTCGCGGGTCAAGATGCCGGTGTCGACCAAATACTCGCCGAAGCCCGGGAGCTCGGGGACCGACCCGCGAGTCATCGGCCGCGACGGGGCCGCGACGGCGAGCTTGGGTGCGGGGCGTGCGGGCGGCTGGGTCGGTGGGCGACCGGCGAGCGTGCTGCGCTCCTGCGCCCGGTTTGGATCCGAGTACGGCACCGGCGCGGGCAGCGGGAACGCACGCGCCTTGGCCCAGTCGTGCTCCGGCCGGCTTCCACGAGCGAACGGCTTGGTCGGCCGCTCGTCGTGCTCGCCATCCGGCGGGTGCGTGCCGCGGGCGACGCGAACGGGGCGGACATCCACGGTCTCGCTGGTCTCGCGGTCGAGGTCCTGCGAGTCGTCGACCATCCGCTCGCGTCCGAAGGGAGGCGTCGGCTTGACCGCTTCGAACGTCGGGAGTGGCGGTGGCGCCACACGCGGCGATTGCGCGCGAGGAAAGCGACCAGGTGCCGGGATGGGTTTCACCGCCGCCGCTGGTCGAATCGAGGCATCGACGATCATCAGCCAGTCGCGAGCTTCGGGATCGTCGGGATCGAGGCGGAGGGCCTCGCGGAAGAAGATCGCAGCGGATTCGTTCTCGTCGCGACGGGCGGCGAGCTCGCCGAGCAACCGGTACGCGAGGCCGCACTGCGGCTCGAGCCGGATGATGTCGCGAAGGTCCCCTTGGGCGTCGAGATCTCGCCGCAGCGCGATATGGGCGCGGGCCCGGATCACGAGGAGGTCGACGCACTCGGGCTCGTGCTCGAGAGCGTCCGACGCCAGGGCCACCACGCTCGGGTAGTGCCTGGCTTCGAACAGCTCCCTGGCTGTCGCGATGACTCCTCGATCCACGCTGTCAGCTTCAGCAAGGACGAGGCCAGAGGTGGGTGGCTTGCAACCCTCTGAAACTCGTTGCCTAACCCACCGATCCCGTAGGGGGAACACACCCCGAACCACCCCGCGATCCTCCACTGGCAGCTGGTTGCCGCCGCCGGCATACTCACCCTCGTGCGCCGGGCCGGACTCCTCTTGCTGCTGGTGGCCTCGCTGGCCGATGCCCGGCCACGCAGGTACCGCCCGACCCCACCGCCGGCGCCCGATCTCTGGGAGCGCGCGATCGATCCCGGTGGCGTCGTCGCCCACGTGCTCCTCGAGAAGGCGCGCGAGGCGATCAACCGGCCCGAGCGGGGCATGGAAGCCGAGTGGGCCGTCGAGCAACGCGCCGGCTTCTTTCGGACCGCCTACAACATCCTGCGCGAGGCGCGCCGGTTGTCCCCGCAGAACGTCGAGGTGCTGGCCTTGTTCGGGCAGGCCGCCGACGAGCTCGGTAAGACCCGCGAGGCGATCGACGCGCTCGAGGCCGTGGTCAAGCTCGAAGGCCCCGACAAGGCGAGTGCCGACGTCACCGGCCGGCTCGGCGCCCTCGAGCTCCGGCTCGGCAACACCGACGCCGCGATCCACTGGCTCCGCTACGCGCAGACCGGGACGTCGCTGATGGGCAACGTCGAGTGGATCGTCTATCTCGCCACCGCGCTCGCGCAGCGCGGCGAGATGATCGCGGCCACCGAGACGCTCGCTCGCGTGATGCCTGCGAGCATCCCGTACTTCAATCCCGAAGCGACGATGGTCGCCTTCTCGCTGGCCGTGCTCTACGATCGGGACGAGCAGCGCGGCAACGCGTTCACCGTGCTCGACGGTATGCAGGGCAACCTCAACACGATGTACGCGACGCAGTTGCAACAGCAGCTGCTGCGCTTCGAGTTCCTCCCGGGCGAGGATCGGAACTACTACCTCGGCCTGTTCTACGAATCGCTCGGCGACTACACCGAGGCCCGCGCCGCGTGGGCGTTGTACGCCGCGAGCGGGGACACGCCGTGGCGTGCGCGGGCCCTCGATCACATCGCCGCGATCGACGCGCAGCGCCGCGCGAACCCGACCGTCAAGCCCACCCAGGTCAAGCCACCCAAATGAAGCGCTCGTTGATCATCACGGCGCTGCTCGCCGTCGCTGCACCGGCGCAGGGCGACATCTGGGAGACGGCGACCTCGCAAAACGCGGTCGCGACCGATCTCTACACGTCGCTGCTGCAGAAGGGCGACGATGCCGCGCTGGCGGCGAGCTCGCAGAGCGTCGGGCCGACGTCCGCGGTCAAGCTGGTCGACGCGGCCATCGAGGCCTATCGCGGCGCCGCGAACGTCAATCCCAAGTCGGCGGAGCCGTTCTATCGGATCGGCACCGTGCTCAACGCGTTCTTCTTCGACGACTGCGACGCCAACACCCCACGCATCCGCGTACCACCGGTGACGTGCACGGCGCGCTACGATCGGATCGCGAAGGCCCGCGACATGGTCGAAGCGTGGGATCGCTTCGAGGCGCTCGCGCCGCTCGATCCACGGATCAACGATCTGCTGGTGACGCGTGCGATCACGCGGACCAAGCTCGTCGGGACGTCGTCGAACCCGGTCGCACTCCTCGAGGCCGCCGCGAAGGACTACCAGGCCGTCCTCGATCGCGAAGACGGGATGCTGCGCGAGCGCTTCAGCGGCGGGCTCGGGGTGCTCGTGCTCGGCAACCTCGCCGAGACGCACATGATGCTCGGCAATGTCGAGCGCGCGATCGAGGTCTACATCGACGCGCAACGGCTCGGCGCCCGGAGCTCGACGATGTTCGGGCTCGCGGTCGCCCTCGATCGCGACGACCGTGGAGGCGATGCGTCCGCCGTGATCCGCGGGCTCGGCGAGGACGAGTACGACGCGTTCCACACCGAGTGGGAGTCCGGCAACGTGTTCTTCGTTCCCTCCGGCGAGGAGCAGTACTACTTCGCACTCGCGAGCGAGGCGTTCGGCCGTCACACCGAGGCGGTCGACTACTGGAAGCAGTACATCCGCAGCGGCGCGCATCCGAAGTTTCAGCCGCGCGCGAAGGAGCACCTCGACAAGCTACTGGCACGTAAGAACCTGCCGCAGATCAAGACGCCGTTCTCGAGTGACCTCGGTCGCGCACCGAACTTCACGCCGCGCTCGCCCTTCGATCCCGTCGCGCCACCTCCACCGCGCCCGCTCCGTCGTCCGCTCAAGAAGCTGCCGTAGCCGTCACGGCGGCGACAGGCTGATCGCCGAGTCGCGCTTCCGATCCAGCCGCTCGAGGTGACGAGTCACCGCGGGGTCAGCACCGGTCAGCGCGAGGAGCGCCGTGCGCGCGGCCTCGAGGTCGCCGGCGCGCAACAGCGTCGTCGCGGCGGTGAACTCGGCGATCTGTGCGAACCGAGGATCGGTGTCGTCGAGGATCTCGTAGACGTCGGTCGGTTCCTGCCGGCCGCGCAGGACCAGCGTGTCGAGCCAGCGCGCGTGGCTGCGCAGCTTGGCCGTGTCGACGACCGTGCCTGACACGACGAGCCGCGCGCCGAACGTCTTGCACAGCCCCTCGAGCCGGCTCGCCACGTTGACCGCATCGCCGATCACCGTGTACTCGAGCTTGCGCGCGCTGCCGATGCTGCCGGCGACGACCTGCCCCGCGTGGATCGCCGTCCCGATCTCCAGCGGGGGTGCCCCGCGCGCGGCTCGCTCCTCGTTCCACACCGCCAGCTCGCGCTGCATGGCGAGCGCGGCGCTCACCGCGGTGCGCTCGGGATCCGGTGCATCGCCGAGGGTGCCCCAGTCGGCCATGATCGCGTCGCCGATGAACTTGTCGATCCGGCCGCCGTGCTTGGTGATCACCGCGGTCATCCGCTCGAGGTAGTCGTTGAGGAGCGTGACGACTTGTTCGGGATTCATCGCTTCGCTCAGCGTGGTGAATCCGCGAACATCCGTGAACATCACGGCTGCGTGTCGGCGTTGCCCGGAGAGCGCCTCGGATCGCCCGGAGATCATCCGCTGGACGACCTCCGGATCCACGTACTGCCCGAACGTGTTCTTGATGAAGTCGCGCTCCTGGAGCCCGTTGGCCATGTCGTCGAAGTGGCGGCCGACGACACCGAACTCGTCGTTGCGCGTCAGCTCGGCGCGAACGTGGAGCTCGCCCTTCGCGATCGCATCCGTCGCCGCCATGATCTGCGCGAGCGGCTTGCGCACGCTGCGCGCGACGATGATCGCGAGCAGCACCATCGCCAGGATCGCCGCCGCGAGCACGCCCAGCGACAGCAGCGCGACCTCGCGCTTGATCGCCGCGATCCGCGAGGCGCGCACGTCGATGCCGACGATCGCGACCGCCTTGCCACGCGCGTCACGGATCGGTGCGTAGCCCGACAGCACCGTCCCCCACGCATCGGTATAGATCTCGTCCTCGACCACCGGCCCGTCGAAGCCCTCCAGCATCTTGGTCTCGCGATCCGCCTCGTACGGCTCGCCCGGCTTGGCCGGCGGGGCGTCGGCCAGGATCACGGCATCGACCACGATCTCGAGCGAGCCGGGCTTCGGGCCGCGCCGCATGATGTAGAGATCCGAGAAGTCGGGCTCGGCGGCGGCGAGCTGACGAAACCGCGCATCGAGCCGCTTGTACGCCGGGGTGTCGACATCCGCGGGGGTGTGCAGCGACGCGAGATCCTCCGGCGCGATCGCCGAGGCGAGCGACATCGCGCCGATCCGCAGGCGTGCGGCGAGGGCCGCCTGTTCGCTCGCGACGCCGCGGACGTAGAAGAAGCCCGTCACCGACAGCAGCACGGCGAGGACGAGGCCGCCGTAGAGGATCGACAACCGGATGTGAAAGCGCTGCCAGACCTTCAGGCGATCGGCAGCGACGGGTGCAGGCACTGCGTGGATAGTAACGAACCTGCGAGCGCGGCGCTGGACCCAGCCGTAATCTAGCAGATCCACGACTCGGTCGGGCGGTGCGAGGAACGAGCCGAGCGTCTGGTTTCGGAGTCCGTTAGAGAAGTCGAAGACGGACGCGGCAGCAGAAACGGACACGGACACGGACACGGAAGGCAGAGGCGGACGCGGAAGGCAGAGGCAGAGGCGGACGCGGACGGCAGAAACGGACGCGGAAGGCAGAAGCAGACGCGGAAGGCGGAATCGCACGGACGCGGAAGGCAGAAGCAGACGCGGAAAGCGGAATCGCACTCTACAGAACGGTTGATTGACGAGAACGCGAGCATCGCGCT
>JANNBP010000352.1:0-2219 GCA_031385555.1 Deltaproteobacteria bacterium
AGCCCGAGGAGCTCTCGGCCGAGGTCCTCAAGGCCCTGCGCCAGGACATCACCGATCAGCTCGGCGTCCAGATCGATCGCGCGGTGATCTCGGTACCGGCGCTGTTCGAGCTCCCCCAGAGCGCGGCGACCTCGGAAGCGGCACGGCTCGCCGGGTTCTCGAGGGTCGAGCTGCTGCAGGAGCCGATCGCCTCGGCCCTCGCCGCCGGCTGGCGCTCCGACGATGACGGCGCCGGGACGTGGCTGGTGTTCGATCTCGGCGGTGGCACGTTCGACGCCTCGTTGCTCGAGACCCGCGATGGCTTGCTCCGCGTCGTCGGCCACGACGGCGACAACTTCCTCGGCGGCCGCGACTTCGACTGGGTGATCACGGAGCACCTCGCCTCGCGCCTCGGCGTGGTCCCGCGGCGCAACAACCCCGACCACGCGTCGGCCCTGCGGGCCCTGCGGCTCGCCGCCGAGGACGCGAAGATCGAGCTGTCGCGCGGCGACAAGGCGCAGGTCACGCTCGCCTCGCCCTTGTCGATCGACGGCCAGGAGGTCGAGGTCGATCTCGAGCTGACGCGCGCGACCGTCGAGTCGCTGTGTGCGCCACTCGTCGATCGCTCGATCGAGGTCTGTCTGCGCTTGCTCTCCGCGCACGGCCTCGCACCCGGCCGGCTCGCACGCCTCGTGATGGTCGGCGGCCCGACCGTGATGCCGTTCGTGCGCGCGCGCGTCTCGGCTCGGCTCGAGACCCAGATCGCCGAGGGCCACGATCCGATGACGCTCGTCGCCCAAGGCGCTGCCCTGTATGCAGCGACCGCGAACATCGATGGTCGCGCCCAGAGTACGGCGGCCCCGACGGGCCGGCAGGTGTGGCTGCAGTATCCGGCGGTCAGCGCCGATCTGACGCCGCACGTGGTCGGCAAGTTCATCGGCGCACATGCTACCGAACCGGCACCCGCGAAGCTCACGCTCGCGCGCGCCGACGGCGGCTGGAAGAGCGGCGACGTCAGCGTGCAGCCCGATGGCGCGTTCCTCACCACGGTGTCGCTGATCGCGCGCCGCGCGAACACGTTCGACCTCGACGCACGCGACGCGGCCGGCACGCGCATCCCGGTGAGTCCGTCGACGCTCACGATCGTCCAGGGTCTGACGATCGGCGATCCGCCGCTGTCGCGCACGCTCGGCGTCGCGCTCGCGAACAACCACGTCCAGGTCTATCTCGAGCGTGGCGCTCCCCTGCCCGCGCGCAGGACGTTCACGCACCACACGATCGAGACCGTCGCGAAGGGCACCAGCGACAGCGTGCTGCGGATCCCGATCGTCCAGGGCGAGATGAGCGAGGCGCACCTGTGCCGGCTCGTCGGCACGCTCGATATCGGCGGCGATCGCGTCACCGACACGGTGCCCACCGGCTCCGCCGTCGAGGTCACGATCGAGCTCGATCGCGGTGGCCGGCTGTCGGCCCGCGCCCTCGTGCCGGTGATCAACCAGGTGTTCGAGCACGTCGCTCACCTGCTCGTCCCCGAGGCCTCGCCCGAGGCGCTCGATGCGGCGATGCGCGACCTCCGCCGCCAGTTGATGGATCTGCGCACGTACGCGTTCCGCCACCAGCAGGGTCAGGTGATCGAGAAGCTCGATCGCCTCGAAGCGCGGCTGTCCGAGGCCGAGCGCGACATCGACGCCGCGCACGGCGGTGATGCCGATGCCGCGCAGCGTGCGCGCCGCGCGTTGCTCGACGTCGACGGCACGATGACGGAGGCCGATCTGTCTCGCAAGTGGCCCGAGCTTGAGGATGCCGCCAGGAATGCCGCGATCCACGCGACCTCGATGGTCGGCATGCACGGCACCGAGGCCGAGCGCGCGATGGTCCAGGAAGTGGTCGCCGCGATCGACAAGGCGCGTCGAGACAAGGACCCCGCCGAGCTCGAGCGGCAGATCCGTCTCGCGAACCGGCTGGCGAGCGCCGCGTTCAACCGCACCCCCGAGGCGTGGGAGCTCTACTTCGATGGAGCCGCTTCGGAGATGTCGACGATGAGCGACCTGCCTCGCGCGCAGAAGCTGGTCAACGAGGGCAAGGCCGCGATGGAGCGCCACGACACCGACGAGCTGCGCCGCGTGGTCAAGGCGCTCTGGCAGCTGCTCCCCGAGAGCAGCGAGGCCCGCAAGAAGGGCTTCGACTCGGGCGTGCGCTAGATGACGGTCCAGCTACATTCCGTCGAGCGCGAGCTCGAG
>JANNBP010000408.1:0-14499 GCA_031385555.1 Deltaproteobacteria bacterium
CCTGTCGCGAAACCGCAGGCGCAGGCGAAGGCGAAGGCGAAGGCGAAGGCGAAGGCGCCGAAGGCGAAGGCGAAGGCGAAGGCGAAGGCGCAGGCGAAGGCGCCGCAGGCGAAGGCGCAGGCGAAGGCGCAGGCGCAGGCGCAGGCGCAGGCGCAGTCACGGTAACGAGACGGGTGGGAGCGCGACGTCGAGGGTGCCGTGCACCGGCAGCGCGGCGATCCGCAGCCGCACCTCGGCGAGCTGACCGAAGCCGTCGCGAAACCGCAGCCCCCAGCGCTCCGAGCCCGGCGCGTCGGTCGACACCCGCATGCGATGGATCTGTGGGATGCCTTCCTCGCCGTTCGCCGCGATGCCGAGCACCATCGGCGACACGCCGAGATCGACGGTACCGGCGAGCCGCGCGGGATCGAGTGTCTCGATCTGGACGTGCGCGCTCTCCCCCTTCGCGACCGCGGTCACCGTCAAGCCGTGGAGCGTCACCGACGCACCGACCGGCAGCCGCACCTCTTCGTATGCTCCCTCGAACATCGCGCCGACCGTCCCCGCGACTGCGATGGGAGAAGCCGCGGGCAGATCGACGAGCGGCTCGGCGACCATGCCGATGTTGACGACGTTGGTGACAGGTGAAGCGTCGTAGCGGCGATCGATCCCGTGGATGCGGATCGAGAGCGGCCCCACCGGACCGACCGGCCACTCCCACTCGATGCGCAGGCGCGCCTGGGTGAACACGGTGGTCCCGGCGAAGTCCGTCGCACGGGTCGACCGCAGATCGATCATCCGCACCCGGAGCGGTCCGGCATACGCCGTCGGATATCGTGGCTCGCGCTCGTCGTGCACGACCAGCTCCCCGCGCGCGCGTTGCCCGCCGCGACACCCCGCTTGCGCGCATGCCTCGTCGAGGACTGCGAGTAGGCTCGCGTGCTGCAGGTCGACCGCCACGGGCTTGTCCACCACGGCCGGCAACTCGCGCGCGACCAGCACGCCGTGTTGGCGTGCGAGCACCTCGAGCAGCGAGCGCAGCGTGCCGGCGTGCTGCAGCGAGAACGACTTCGGCGACGCCACCATCTCGGTGCCGCGTCGTAGGTGCACGCCCATGAACGTCCACAGCCGGCGCGCGCGATCCGATGGGCTCAGCTGCTCCCACAGCAGCAGTTGCGACGCCTGCTCGGTGCCGAGCTCGATCGCCTGCCGGGTCGCAGCATCGCGCACCTCGGTCGAAGCGGCGGCTAGACCATCGAACAGCGGGTGCACCCGCCGATGCTACTCGCCGAACACGTCGTCGACCAGCCGCACGAGGGGCTCGTCGAACAGCTCGCCCCACAATCTCGCCGCCGCCGAGCGCAGCTCGATCGTGGTCTTGCTCGCCAGCAGCGGCACCAGCTCGGCGAGTCGATCGCGGTCGAGCTTGCCGTCGGACAGCGAGGACTTCGCGTTTGGCGGTAGGACCTCGAGCTGGCGCGCCAGACCCTCGATCACGAGCACCGCGGCGTACGACTCGGGCGTGCCGCGACGGCTGGTCTGGAACGCGTGGCGCGCGAGGTTCCACAACGCAGCCTGCGGGAGCCACATGTCGCTCGCGATCTGGCTGGTGTACGCGGACAGCTCGTTGCGCGCGCGGATCGCCATCACACTCGGGCGGCCGTCGTGTCCGTCGCGGAGGGGGCCGACGAGGCGACCGAGCTCCTCGGGATACGCCGGTGGCTTGTCCTGTTCATGACCGTGCTGCGCCTCGTGGTGGCGCACCGAGGCGAGCACCAGCTTGCGGAGGCGGATCGTCGCCTTGTCGATCGAGGCGGCATCGGCACCGAGCGCGGCGTTGAGCTCGCGACGGATCGCGCGGGTCGCCGCCATCGTCGCGTTGCGGCCACGCGCGGTGCGGCCCCAGCCATCGTCGGCGAGCGAGTACGGCTGCCCCTCGAGCACGGGCAGGTACTGGTTCGCGACGTGCGCGGTCACCTGATCGAGCAGCACCACCGGGTCGTCCATCCCCTCGGCCTTCATGCCGAGCACCGGCTTGATCGGGTCGGTGGACTTGAGGCGCACGGCATCGAGCACGCGGACGCGGTCGACGTCGGCACGCACGAACGTGATCTTCGCGATCCGATAGACGCCGATCACGACGTCGTTGCGCGGCGTGCGCTCGACCGAGGCGAAGTAGCCCAGGTTCGCGGCGGCGAGCTGATCGGACAGCACCTGCAGCCGCACGCGGAGCTCCTCGGGATCCTTCGCCCGGTCCTCGACGTCGATCCCCGGGGCGGCATCGACGAGCTCGCGCCACGCGGCGGCGACACCCGGGTGATGCGCGAGCGCCGACGGCTCGCGATCGAGGAACTGGTGCTGCGTCAGTTTCGGCAGCTGGCTGACGAACACCTGCTCGAGCGCGTCCTCGTGACCGGGCGAGCCACCGACGGCGAAGGCCCCGGCCGGTGGAGGTGGCGTCGGTCTCGCGATCGGGGCACCGGGCACCGGCTCGGTGACCACCACGACGGTGGCGGCCGCGATCGTCGTCATCAGCGCGAGTGTGATCGCGCCGAGGGCGACCGTCGCGATCGGGAACCGGGGCGGGTTGACGGCCGTCTTGTCGGCGTACAGCTCGGCGACCGCATCGCGATCGCGAAAATCGACCTGCTCGCCGAGCTCCATCAACGCGGCGGCACGCAACACGTGACGGCGTGCAGGCGCTTCGTCGTGATGGATCACGCCGGTCTCGAGCTGCGCATCGATCAGCAGCGCGTTGAGCCGCCGCAGCGCATGGCCGCGCAGCACCCAGTCGATCTTGCCGATCGATCGCCGGGCGATGTCCTCGTCTGCCGCCGCCACTCCGTCCGCGAGAGCAGCCAGCAGGTAGCGTGCGAGCATCGAGACCTCAGACAGCGCCTGGCGCTTTTGGTTCTCGAAGAATGGGGACTGTCCTCAGATCCTTAACTTTCGATGTGCAGGTGCCTGCAATCACACACCTGAATGGGGACGGTCCTCACCAATGCCTATGACCGGCAACCGGCGACCGGCGGCGACCGGCGACCGGCGACGGCGACCGGGCGACTTGGCGACCCCCGACCAGCGAACCCCGGCGACCGGCGACCTGGCGACCGGAGACCGGCTACCGGGCGACCAGGCGACTTGGCGACCCCCAGCGAACCCCGGCGACCGGCGACCGGCCGTTCACGTAGCTTGCCCGTCCGTCGCCTTGCCGCCGCAACTCAGATCGATCGCGACGACGAGGTAGCCCGGTGATTTGTGAGGACCGTCCCTTTTGCTCGCTGCAGTTTCGAATACTTCCGAATCGGAAGTTCAGGATCTGAGGACAGTCCCCTTACTTCGCTTGGAGCTCGCGCCAGGCGTGGCCGGCCTTGGCGAGCATGTCGTCCGCGGCCTGTGGGCCCTTGGATCCCTTGTCGTAGTACTGCACGCCGGGCGTCGCTTCCCAGACCTGAAGGACCGGCTGGATCAGCTCCCACGCGCGATCCACCGAGTCGCGGCGGTTGAATAGCGTCGCGTCGCCGCGCATGCAGTCGAGCAACAACCGCTCGTAGGCCTCGGCGATCGGGCGCTTGAACGCATCGGCGTACGTCATGTTCATCAGCACGTTGCCGACGTTGATGTTCTCGCCGGGCACCTTCGCGACGAACCGCAGCGAGATGCCTTCGGAGGGCTGGATCCGCAGCGTCAGCACCGCGTGTTGCAGGACCGAGCCCGCGGCCTCGTCCTTGAACAACACGAGCGGCACGCTCTTGAAGTGGATGTTGACCTCGGTCAACCGCTCGGCGAGGGCCTTGCCCGCGCGCATGTAGAACGGCACGCCCATCCATCGCCAGTTGTCGATCATGAAGCGCATCGCGGCGTACGTCGCCTGCTGGCTGTCGCGCTTGACGCCGTTCTCCTCGCGATAGCCGTGGTACTGACCCCGCACGCAGTAGTTCGCGACCTCGTTGAGATCGAGGTTGCGGATCGAGCGCAGCACCTGTGATTTCTCGTCGCGGATGTCGTCGGCGGAGAACGACGCCGGGACCTCCATCGTCACCAGCGACATCACCTGGAGCAAGTGGTTCTGGATGATGTCGCGCACGACACCCGTCTCCTCGTAGAACGCACCGCGACCCTGGATGTCGATCGCCTCGGCCGCCGTGATCTCGACGTACTCGATGTGCTGCCGGTTCCACAGCGGCTCGAAGATCGAGTTTCCGAAGCGGAGCACCAAGATGTTCTGGACGGTCTCTTTGCCGAGGTAGTGATCGATCCGATAGATCTGCGATTCGGTGAGGTAGCCACCGATCATCTCGTTGAGCGCGCGCGAGCTCTTGAGGTCGGTGCCGAACGGCTTCTCGACGATCACGCGGCACGACGGCTTTCCGGCCTGCTGGAACTGCCGCTCGATCAAGCCGTGCTGGTGGAGCTTCTGGAGGATGATGGGGAATGCGGTGGGAGGCGTCGACAGGTAGAATACCCGGTTGCCCTTGGTTCCCTTCACCTTCGCCGCCTCGAGGCGCACCTTGAGATCGAGGTAGACCTGATCCTCGTGGAACTCGCCGCCCACGTAGTCGAGCATCTGGACGAACTTGTCCCAACTCGCCGGCTCGACCTTCTGCCGCGAGTGCACCGCGACCGGCCCCTTGAGCTTCTCGGCGAAGTCGGCGACCGGCATCTTCTTGCGCGACACGCCGATGATCACCGTCGGATCCATCAGCGACTTGTCGAGCATCACGTTGAACAGCGCGGGAGCCAGCTTGCGCCCCGCGAGATCACCGGTCGCGCCGAAGATCACGACCGCGGAGGGTTCGGGGCGCCGGCGCTTGCTCTGTTCGCCACCGAGGATCTCGCCGACCACACCGGTCGTGTCGTGATCGATGGGAGGGGTCGTACCGCTTTTCGGTCGCGCTTCGCTCATGTTGGCTCCTACTGAGGGGTCGCAGCGTAACTGGCAGCACCGAGCAGACCGGCGCGTGGCTCGACGAGCACGCGCACGCCGACCTGCTGTGTCCACCGCGAGAACCTGCCCTTGGCATTAAATCGCTTCGTCAGCTCGCCGCTCTGCAGCGCGGGCATCAGCTTGTGGGGGATGCCGCCGCCGATCACGACGCTGCCGGCGACCGCGCGCAACGCGATGTTGCCGGCCTCGGCACCGAGGATCTCGGTGAACATCTCGATCGCGCGAACACAGACGTCGTCCTTGCGAGCGAGCGCGGCGGTCACGATCGCCATACTCGGATCGCCGGCGGCGATGTCGTGCGCCAGCCACGTAGGCTCGCGCTCGCTACTCCGCGAGCGAACATACTCGTAGATGTCGAGCATGCCGCCACTCGACAGCACGCGCTCGTAGCTGACGTGACCGTAGCGGCCGCGCAGGAACGCGAGCAGCCCGATCTCGTCGTCGGTCGCCGGCGCGAAGTCCGCGTGGCCACCCTCCGAGGGCAGCGCGCGATACCGCTTGCCGTCGTGGACGAGCGTGGCTTCCCCGAGACCGGTACCCAGCGCCAGCACGGCGATCGGCGGATGCGAGGTGAGCGGCCCAGTTCCTGAGGTTGGACCGGACTCCTGCAGCACCACCAGCTTGTCCTGCGCCACCACCAGCGAGCCGAGTGCGGTGGCCTGCAGATCGTTGATCAGCGAGACGGTGATCCCGAACTTCTTGCTGAGCTGCGCGGCATCGACCACCCAGCCCAGGTTGGTGACGCGCGCGACGCCGTCGACCACCGGACCGGCGACGCCGAAGCACGCCCCGGAGAGCGCCTCGATGTCACGCTCGCGCAGAAATTGATCGAGCGCCTTGTCGAGGGACGTCAGCGCTTGCGACGCGAACCGCTCGGTCCGCGCGACGCGCACGCGGGCCCCCTCAGCCAGACGGGCCCGAGGTTGGCTCGACGCCAACCCCGCGCCAGCCCCATCGTCCAGACGGGCCCGAGGTTGGCTCGACGACCCCGCGCCAGCCCCATCGTCCGGACGGGCCCGAGGTTGGCTCGACGACAACCCCGCGCCAGCCCCATCGTCCAGACGGGCCCGAGGTTGGCTCGACGACCCCGCGCCAGCCCCATCGTTTGGACTGGGCTCGTCGACATTGCACAGGGCGAGGACGGTCTTGGTCGCGCCGATGGTCCCGGCGAGGATCACGCCTGCTGGCCCGGTTCGCTAGACTCGAGCTTCGCTGCGGCAGCCTTGTCGACCAGCCACACGAGGTGGCCCTCGTTCGCGCGGATCAATTGCGCCGGAAACGTCTTCGGATCGCGGGGACCGCGCAGCACCTGCCAGAGCGGCTCCGCCTTGTCGGCACCGGCCACCAGGAACCGGATCTGCCGGCCCCAGTTGAGCGCGGTCGCCGTCAGCGTGATCCGCGTGGTCGCGCCCTTGGTGAGCGGCGAGGTCACGGGATTCGCGACGACGATCTCCGACGTCGCGTCGAGCGCCGGCGTGTTCGGGAACAGCGACGCCGTGTGACCGTCGGGGCCCATCCCGAGCATCACGTAGTCGAACACCGGGAACTGGTCTGTCGCCGGCTTCAAGCGCTCGAGCTTCGCGCCGTAGGCCTTCGCCGCCTCGATCGGATCGCCCTCACCCTCGATCCGCTCGAAGTGCTCGAGCGACAACGGATCGATCAGCGCGTCCTTGGTCATCTTGAAGTTCGAGTCCGCGTGATCGGGGCCGACGGTACGCTCGTCGCCCCACCATAGATGTACCTGTCCCCACGGCATCGCGGCACGGCCGCGGTTCGCGAGGATCTGGAACAACCGCTTCGGTGTCGAGCCGCCCGACAACGCGATGTGGCAAACCCCTCGCTCGTGCACGGCATCCGCGGCGATCGCGATCAGCTCCTCGGCCGCCGCTTCACTGAGCGCATCGATCGAATCGAAGACCCTGAGCTCCGCCATGTTCACCCACCCGTAGGACGTTCGACGTGGCCACCGAACTGGAAGCGCATCGCCGACAGCACCTTCTCGGCGTACGACTCTTCCATCCGCGAACGGAAGCGCGTGAACAGCGCCGCGCTGATCGTGTCGGCGGGGACCGCCTCTTCGATCGCCGCCATCACCGTCCAGCGTCCTTCGCCACTGTCGGCGACGTGACCGGAGAACTTCGCGAGCGCCGGGTCCTCGACCAGCGCCTTCGCGGTGAGATCGATCAGCCACGACGACAGCACGCTACCGCGGCGCCAGACCTCGGCGATGTCGGCGACCGGGAGGCTCAGCTTGTACTGATCCTCGACGGTAGGATTCGCCGCCCCCTTCATGATGTCGAAGCCCTCGGCGATCGCCTGCATGATCCCGTACTCGATGCCGTTGTGGACCATCTTGACGAAGTGGCCGGCGCCCACGGGACCGCAGTGGAGATAGCCATCCTCGGCCGTGGTCGTGGACGTCTCGCGACCCGGCGTGCGCTCGACCGATCCACGACCCGGAGCGAGGCACTTGAAGATGGGATCCAGCCGCTTCACCGTTTCGGTGCTGCCGCCGACCATCATGCAGTAGCCACGCTCGAGGCCATAGACGCCGCCGGACGTGCCGGCATCGACGTAGTTGATCTGCTTGGACTCGAGCGCCTTCGCACGGCGCACGTCGTCCTTGAACATCGAGTTGCCGCCGTCGATGATCGTGTCGCCCGCCTCGAGCTTCTCGCCGAGCGCCGTCACGGTCGACTCGGTCGGTCCACCCGCCGGCACCATCACCCAGATGTGCCGCGGTTTCGGCATCGCCGCGATCATCGCGTCGAGCGAATCCGCCCCGGTCGCGCCCTCTGCCGCCAGTGCCTTCACCGCGTCAGCGCTGCGATCGTAGACCACGCACGTGTGGCCGCCCTTCATCAGGCGACGCACCATGTTGGCGCCCATCCGCCCCAGACCGATCATTCCGAGCTGCATGTGCTTAGCCCTTCTTCTGGCAACGTGCGATCTGGTCGCGAGCCGACTGCACGATCGCCTCGGGGTTGAACCCGAACTTGGTCTGCAGATCCTTGAGCGGCGCCGAGGCACCGAACGACTTCATCGTCACCATCGCACCCTGGCGACCGACGTAGCGCTCCCAGCCGAAGGCCGAGGCGAACTCGACGCAGACGCGCGCATCGACGGCGTTCGGCAGGACCGCCTCCTGATACGCCTCGTCCTGATCCTCGAAGATCTCCCACGACGGCATCGACACCACGCGCGACTTGACGCCGCTCGCGACGAGCTTCTCGTGCGCCGCGACGGCGAGCGAGACCTCGGTACCGGTGGCCATCAGGATCACCTCGGGGGTGCCGCCTGAATCGGCCAGCACATATGCGCCCTTCGCGACGCCGCTCGCCGCGGCGTACTTGGTGCGGTCGAGCGTCGGCATCGCCTGGCGCGACAACACGAGCGCCACCGGGTGGTGCTTGAGCTGCGCGATGTAGCGCCAGGCTTCGGCGACCTCGTTGGCATCGCCGGGACGCAGCGTGATCAGACCGGGGATCGCGCGCAGCGACGCGAGATGCTCGACCGGCTGGTGGGTCGGGCCGTCTTCACCGACGCCGATCGAGTCGTGCGTGAAGATGTGGATGACCGGAATCTCCATGATCGACGCGAGGCGGATCGGCGGCCGGCAGTAATCGGCGAACACGAAGAAGCCCGAGCCGTAGTTGCGAACCTTCGACAGCGCCAAGCCGTTCATCGCGGCGGCCATCGCGTGCTCGCGGATCCCGTAGTGGAGGTTGCGACCCGTCTCGTGCGGGCCGAAATCGCCGGCACCCTCGAACGTCAGGTTGGTCAACGTCGACGGCGACAGATCGGCGGAGCCACCGATCAGCCACGGGTAGTTCTTCGCGAGCGCGTTGAGCACCTTCTGCGAGGCCTGGCGACCGGCGAGGCCCTTCGGATCCGCCGGGAACACCGGGAGGTCCTTGTCCCAGCCCTCGGGCAGCTCGCGCTTGCACATCTTCTTGTGATGCTCGGCGAGCAGCGGATGATCCTTCGCGTACTTCTGCATCATGGCTTCCCATGACTCGCGCGCGGTCTTCGAGCGGCCGCCGATGCCCTTGCCGAAGTGCTCGTAGACGCCATCCGGGACGAGGAACTTCGCGTCCTCGGGCCACTTATAGAGGCGCTTCGCGTGCTTGATGTCTTCCTCGCCGAGCGGAGCACCGTGCACCGAGTGCGTGCCCTGCTTCTGCGAGCCGTAGCCGATGTGGCTGTCGACGATGACGAGCGTCGGGCGATCCGTCGTGTTCTTGAACACCTGGAACGCGCGCTTCAGCATGTCGAGATCGTTCGCGTCACCGACGCGGGTGACGTTCCAACCGAGACCGATGAACTTGGTCGCGACGTCCTCGCTGAAGGCCAGCTCGGTCTCGCCCTCGATCGTGATCTTGTTGTTGTCCCAGATCCAGCAGAGGTTCGACAGCTTGAGGTGGCCGGCCAGCGACGCCGCCTCCGTCGAGATGCCTTCCATCAGGCAGCCGTCACCGGCGAGCGCGTAGACATCGTAGTCGTACACGGTGTAGCCGGGCTTGTTGTAGTGATGCGCGAGCCAGCGCTGCGCCATCGCCATACCGACGGACGTCGCGACACCCTGCCCCAACGGCCCCGTGGTGGTCTCGACGCCCGAGGTCCAGCGGTACTCCGGGTGACCGGCGCAGCGGCTATCGAGCTGGCGGAACTTCTTGATGTCGTCGAGCGCGACCGACACCTGGCCGAGCCGTTCGTACTTCGGGTTGACGGCCTTGGTCTGCGTCAGGTGCAGCATCGAATACAGCAGCATCGATGCGTGACCGCACGACAGCACGAAGCGATCGCGGTTCGGCCAGATCGGATCCTGCGGATCGAAATCCATGAACTGCTGCCACACCGTATAGGCGACGGGCGCCAACGACATCGGCGTTCCTGGGTGACCCGAGTTGGCTGCCTGGACGGCATCCATGCTCAAGGTCCGGATCGTGTTCACGCATAGCTGATCGAGCTCGGCTTCGGTCACGTCGAATCTCCCCTGTGTTTCCAAAGCCCCCAGGCTCGGAAAGTTGCGGGCACGATCGCATACCGACGCGATCATGGGTCGACGCGCGGCAGAAAATCGTGCGGGCTGAAATTTTCGTCCGGAGTCAGCCGCCGAGCGCAGCGGCGACGGCGGCGTCGAGCTCCGCTGCCGTCGTGCCCGCGGCCTTGCACGCGTCGTCCCACGTCGCAACGGTCGCGCCAAACAAGTAATCGCGCACCTTCACGAGCCCGACCTTCGCGATCGCCACCTCGAGGAGCGTGCCGCCGATCGGATACGTCTCTGCTTCGGGCAAGGATCGAAACACCTTGCTGTCGAGCAGCTCCTTGATCGACCGCGCCTTGACCTTGCCCTTGAAGCTGCCGAGAGCGGTGCCGTTGTAGCCGCCGGTGGTCCACACCGCGATGCCTTCGCCGAGCAGCGAGCTGCCGGCGGGCGGCCAGTTGAGGATCAGGATCGAGTGCGTCGCCTCGTGGGTGACCAAGTACGCGAGCCCGTCGTACGCGAACACGTGGAGGGTGTTCGCGAACCCGACGGCGTGGCCGTCACCGCTGTTGCCGGTCAGCGTGGCCTTGCTGCGCTTGTCGGGATGGATCACGACGGTGAACGCGATCGGGCGATCCGTCCTCGCCGGCGCGAGCTTCGCGAGTGCGGTCGCGATCCCGGCCTCGGCCTGGTCGATCATCGGCGCGTCGCGATCGGCGAGGGGCGCGTACAGCTTGAACGTCACCGTCGCGCCCTTGATCTCGCGCTTGCTCTCGCGCCACGCGACGCGGCGCCCGGGCTTGCCGAGCTGCGCCGTCGCGATGCCGTCCGGGCCGATACTCCAGGTGCCGGTGATCAGCGGCCCGAACGCGTCGACGATGATGATCGGCGCATCGCTCTTCGAGAAATTCGCGTTGATTCCGGCAACGCCCGGCGCGCCGGTGCCGGCGTAGAGCATGAACTCGGGATACCTGCCGGCGCGTGCGGGCACCACGGTGAGCAGCGCGAAGCCATCGCCTTCGAACGTCTGGCTTCCGATCGTCAGCTTGTTCGCCGTGATCTCGAACGGCAGATCCTTTGCGATCGCCGCGATTGCCGCGTTGATGTGCGCGCCGCCGTAGACGATCGGGTTCGCAGGCCACGCGCTGCCGACCTCGAGATCCCGCATCGTCTTCGCATCGGGCGTGAATGCCGAGCGGATCAGCTCCGCCTGGTTCGCGACCACGCGATCGGCGATGTCGTCACCGGTGGTCCCGACGATGTACGTCGGCGCCTTCTTGAAGAACCCACTCGGCGAGGTGGCTGGCTTCGGCGCGGAACCAGCCGGAGATGAGTCTGTCGGTTGCGAGCTCGACCCACACGCGACCAGCAGCATCAGCAACCCACGCATGAGCGACAGCCTATCGCGTGTCATGCTCGCGCGCATGCGCGCCCTGATCCTGTTGCTGGTTCCCGCGATCGCATCCGCCGCGCCGCTCGAGATGCGCTACCTCCGAAGCGAGAACCTCCACATCGCGAACCAGGGTGGGGCGATCAACTGGTTCGACGAGATGACCCTGACGCTCGACCTCAAGAGCAATGGCACGCTCGTCGGGCGTGAGACCGGCAAGTCGCGCGAGCACAATCTCTACGCTCGCTACACCACCGAGGAGCTCCAGAGCTGGACGCAGCAATGGAGCGGCACCTGGAAGCAGTCCGGTGCCACGCTTGCGCTCGAGGTCGTGCTCGGCACGCGAACTTGTAGTCACACCAAGAAACCGAGCGACGGCAAGCTCGAGCAGCTCACGTGCAAGACGGTCACTCCGAAGATTCACTTCGACTGCACCTCCACGCAGGTCACGCTGCAGACGCCGAGCCCGACGCCCGACAAGCGAGAGGTCTGGCAGTGCCAGCCCGCCGGGACGGTCGAGCTCGACCGCACGCCGAGGCCGTGGACGTTCGGCAAGACCAGCTGCGTGAAGACGCTCGGTGGTCGCGGCTTCAGCTACGAGCGCTGCTAGTTACCGGCGGATGACTGCGAGGTTCGGACCAGGTTGGCCGGGCTCAGCGGAGCGTCGTCGAGTACGCCTTCGAGCGCCGCGCCGATGGCCTCGCGAATCGCGGCGTAGTCGGCGATCGTGTCGGCGTCGTACGCCTTCACGCGATTGACGGTGAGGGCGTCGCCGACCGCCGGCATGGCGTCGGCCTCGTCGCCGCCGAGCGCGGGCAACACGATGGAGTCGACCGTCGGACCGAAAGTCGTCCAGCTGAACGACGAGTTGCCGCGTCGCCACGCCAGGCTCGACTCGACGAGGTCCGGCGCATCACCGCTGGTGCCGGTGTTGTCCGCCGACACCGCGATCGTGTGCGCGGCGACGTCGAGCATTGGCTTGTTGATCCAGGGCAGCGCGGTGGCGGCGAGATCGAGGCCATAGGTGGTCGAGTTGCCCGCGAGGCGCTGGTGGATCTCCTGCACCTCGAACACCGGCGTGCTGAAGGTGCTATCGACGCGAGCACTGCCTGTCGTCGGCACGACGGCGCTCGTGGTCACCGAAGTCAGCCCCGTGATGTCCGGGGCGGTGGCGATGCCGAACCCGAAGCCATCGGGCGCACGCCGGTCCATGTCGAGCTCCGTCGCCTTCGAGAGGTTCGTGTACGACGCGGTGAACGTGAGCCCGCCGACGAACGCCGGCATCGCGGTGCTGCCGGCGGCGACCGAGATGTTCGACTTCGCCGAGAACCCGATCGTCGCATTCGCTGAATTGCGTGCACGGATCAGCAGCTCCATCGTCGTCGGGTTGCAGTCGTTCCTCAGCGTGATCGTCTTGGTGGTCACCCCGGCACCCGCCGAATCCTGGAAGCCGCAGGGGCCGTAGATCTCGTAGTCGTTGGCGCCGCCGAGCTGCGTCCAGTTGACGACGAACGTCCCCGCAGTCGCGACATCTACCTTCGCGTTGCCGAGGACGATCTCGTCGCCGGGGGCGATCGCGAGCACGGTCACCATCGTCTTGCCGTTCGAGGCCGTGGCGATCGACGTGACACTGGCACCGGCGAACACCTCCGCCTCGGCCTGACCGTTGCCGTCCGTGATCTTGCGCGTCTGCGTGCCGTCGGGATCGACGAACACGACCACCGAACCGACCGCCGGGGCACCGGTGCCTGCACGATCGAGCACGGTGACGCGGACCGTACCGGGCACGGAGACATCGGGCGGTGCATCGCCGGCATCGTCAGTTGCTCCGTCGGTCGGAGTTTCGAGGACCTTGCCGCACGCAGCGGCAAACACGATCGCGACCACGACCCCCAGGCGCTTCATCCGCCGAGCTTAAGCTACTTCGGCCACTCGTCGATCAGGTTTGCGACCAGCGCGGTCCAGCCCGTCTGATGACTCGCACCGATGCCGGCGCCGTTGTCGCCGTGAAAGTACTCGTAGAACAAGATGTGATCCCGCCACTTCGGATCGTCCTTGAAGTGACGTGCGCCACCATAGACCGGGCGCTGGTTGTTCTTGTCGAGCAGGAAGATGTCGATCATCCGCCGCGCGATGTCCTTCGCCATCTGCTTCATCACGATCGGCTCGCCCTTCGACGCGGGCGTGATCACGGGCATCCGACCACCGAGCGCGGTGCCGAGCTTGCGAAGGCTCTCGATGATCAAGAACGTGGTCGGGAACCAGATCGGTCCGCGCCAGTTCGAGTTGCCGCCCTTCATCTTGCCGGCGGACTCGGCGGGCTCGTAACCGACCACGGACTGACCGAACCGGAACGGGTTCGCCTCGTGCCTCTTCGACAGCGAGCGGATGCCGAACTCCGACAGGAACTCGGTCTCGTTGTGCATGTGGTTGAGCACGCCCTTGAGCTGCTCGAGGTTGCAGATGGTCAGCAGGTACGTCGTCTTGCCATCCGGCTGTTCGAGCGGATGGATGACGTGCTCGACCATCTCCTTTCGGTTCTTGAGGAACCAGTTGAGGTTCGCGGTGAACTCTTTGAAGGGCTCGATCCACTCCAATTCAAGCCGCTCGACGGCGTACAGCGGGATCAAGCCGACCAGCGAGCGCACGCGGAACTTGTGGAAGCTCTTGTCCTGGTTTTCGAGGATGTCGTAGAAGAAGCCGTCCTCCTTGTCGAACAGGGAGTAGTCCCGGCCGCCCATGTGCTTCATCGCGTACGCGATGTAGACGTAGTGCTGGAGGAACTTGCTCGCCATGCTCTCGTAGACCGGGTTCTCCTTCGCGAGCTCGAGCGCGATCCGCATCAGATTGAGGCAGAACATGCCCATCCAGCCGGTCGGGTCGGATTGATGCAGCGTCGAGCCGTCTTGCGACTTCTCGCTGCGATCGATCACCGTGATGTTATCGAGCCCGAGGAAGCCGCCCTCGAAGACGTTGTTGCCTTCCTTGTCGACCTTGTTGACCCAGTTCGCGAAGTTGATGAGCAGCTTGTGATAGCAGCGCTCCAGCCACTCGCGATCGGCGTGCCCGTGGCGCGACTTCTCCATGTTGTAGACGCGCCACACCGCCCACGCGTGGACCGGTGGGTTGAGATCGGAGAACTCCCACTCATAGGCGGGCAGCTGACCGGCGGGGTGCTGGAACTGCTCGAACAGC
>JANNBP010000414.1:0-8916 GCA_031385555.1 Deltaproteobacteria bacterium
CGGTTCCTCGCCCACGCCAGGCGCGGTCCGACGGCACCGCAGCTTTCACCGGTAGGGACGGAATCGACGGGAACGTCATGCGTACCGTCGTGCCTCGATCGGGCACGCTCTCCACGCTGATCGTGCCGCCGTGGGCGCGAACGATGCCGTGAACGACGGCGAGGCCGAGGCCTCGCCCGGCGAATTTCGTCGAATAGTAGGGGTCAAAGATCCGCGCCGTCGTTTGCGGGGTCATCCCGATGCCATCGTCCCTCACCTCGAAAATCACCTGACCGATCGGAGCGTCCTCACGAACCGTGATCGTGAGCGCGCCAGGTCGCCCGGTCATCGCCTCGGCAGCGTTGATCGCGAGGTTGAGCACGGCCTGTCGGAGTTGCAGCTCGTCACCGGCGACCCCCGGAAGCTGATCTGCAAGATCGAAGATGATCGGCGTCGACTGCGTGGACGCTCGAACGAGCGGCTCGAGGTCGCGGATGAGCGACACCAGATTCACGGGACGCGTGGGAACACTGACCCGTCCCGAATACGCGAGCATCTGGCGCGCCAGCTCGCCGGCCTGTCGTGCAGCTTGTTGCACCTCCGTCAACGGCTCGACGTGGCTGGAATCTGCAGCAAGCTGGTCCAGGACGTATTCCGTACCAGTCAAGACGACGGTCATGAGGTTGTTGAAATCGTGCGCGATGCCGCCCGCGAGGACACCCAAGCTCTCGAGTCGCTGTGCTTCTTCAGCGCGCTTGGCGACGACCTGTCGCGCGGCCTCGTCGAGGCGGCGCGCTGTCACATCGACACAGGCCAGCACTGCGCGAGGCGGGCCTTTGTCCGGAAGCACGACGCGGTCGACCAGGATCTCGATCGGTGCGCCGTTCCGCGACACCGTCGATTGAGCGCCGCAGATCGTGCCATCGGAAAACAGCGCGCGCAATTGAAGCCCGACAGCCGGCTTGATCGACTCGTCGACGAAGGAGACGAGGGGCCGGCCTAGGAGCTGGGTGCGTGGTAACCCGAGCAGCAACTCGGTCGCGTGGTTGGCATCGTCGATGACTCCGATCTCATCGACCGTGACCAAGGGCGTTGGTGCGAGATCGTGCAGCACGAGGTAGCGCGCTCCAGCAAGCACCAGGGACTCGTTTGCCCGAAGCAACTCCGCGTTCGTCGTGGACAACGCGTCGATCTGCCGCTGCAGCTCGACGCGGTACGTTTCGGAATTGTCCAAACTCATCCGCAGCCTACCTCGAGCGCCAACGTACGAATCTACGCTACTACACCTCGCGAATGCCGCTTTTCTTGTCGACGAAACCACCTTTGGATGAACGCGACGAGCATGGATGTCGCCTCGAACAACTACCCTGAACGGCAGGGCAATCACCGCGGCTTGCCTCGATCCCTGCTGCCTGGCAAAGTGCCGGCGTCCTTCGATCCCATAGCTCAGCTGGATAGAGCGGCGCTTTCCTAAAGCGTAGGTCACAGGTTCGATTCCTGTTGGGATCACTCAGCGAAGCGCGGCGACGAAGTGCTCGATGCCGGCGGTGCTTGGCCTCGACGTCGCAGCTCGCAGAGGCCTCGAGGACCTGCGGGAGCTGGCGCATGCGGATCTTCGGGACCTCGATCGCGTGATCGAGTGGTGCGGCGTCGACGCAGGTACCGTGCAGCTTCCCACCCGCGAGCGGCGCTCACTCGGCAGAGAGCCTCGTCGCGATCTGGATCTGGTGCAGCGCGATGTTGCGGCCGTGGAGGTCGAGCTTCTCGAGCCGCTGCTTCGCTGCTTCTTTGGTCCGTATCGCACCCGTCGCCGAGGACGAGGAGCACGCGATCGAGATCGCGCGGTGCTTCCTCGAGCGTCCTCACTGCGAGCTCGAGGTTGGCGATCAGCTCGACGCCGACCTTGTTGAAGTAGGTCTTCTGCCAGGTCGCGGAGTGGTCCGAGCGTGCTCACGGTCGCGTGCCCGAAACCGCCGTCTGTCCATCATCAGGAGTGCTCGCTAACACCTGCGGCAAGGCGAACCTCAGCAAGCTCGCGGTCGGGTAGATTGCGGAGACTGTCAAGCTACGCGCCAGCACTGCGCCCGTGCTGTTGTCGACGCTGACGCCTCCCCAACTCCGTGCCTGTGCCTTGATCCGGCGATCGCGACATCGACGCACCAAATGAGCGTCTGAACCTCTGGTTGCTCTGCGGACAGGACAGCTCGTGATCGTTTGACTGGCTCCTACCGTGCGCGGCTTTCCCCGAGCTTGGATCTCACGAGCGCGGGGTGCGCACGAGGAGGTCTTCGAGCACCTCCGTGAGCTCTGCGACCTTCACCGGCTTGGTGAGGTACCGGTAGAAGCCGGCCTCTTTCGCGCGGGTCGTATCCCGGAGGAGCGCGCCTGCCGATAGGCCGATCACCGGGATGTCGCGTGTCTCGGGCGACGAGCGCAGGCGTAGCATCGCATCGAAGCCACTCATTCCCGGAAGATTGATGTCCATGATCACCACGTCGGGTCTGTGCGCTTGGATCAACTCGAGTCCGATCTCGGCGCTCGGCGCCGTGACGAGCTCGACGCTCGGAAGCTCGCCGATCAGCTCGCGCATGAACGCGATGTTCGCTGGGTTGTCCTCGACGTAGATCACCTTGTGCGTGGCGCTGCCGCTCGCGAGCGGTGAGGGCGCTGGCGCCGCCGACGACGTGCCGATCTCCGCGATCAAGCGCCGGTGCACGGGGATCTCGACCCAGAACTCCGAGCCGCGGACGACGTCGCTCGTGAACCCGACACGACCGTGCATCATCTCGGCGAGCCTCTTGGTGATCGTGAGACCAATGCCGGTGCCCTCGATCGGCCCGGCTTCCTGTCCTGCTCGCTGAAACGGCTCGAACACCCTGTCGCGCTTATCGGCGGGGATGCCGATGCCGTCATCGAGCACGGTGATTCGCACGGTCGCCGGATCGCGCAGCCTGATCGCGAATGTGACGTGCCCACCTGCCTTGCCATACTTGATCGCGTTGGACCCGAAGTTGATGAGGATCTGGACGAGCCGTGTGCGGTCGACCAAGAGTTGTGGCAGCTCGTCCGCTGCGGGCGGTAGGATCGTGATTCGTGCGCGGGTCGCCATCGGCTCGAGCGTCGCGATGACCTCGTCGAGGGCCTCGCGCGCGCTCACCGGCTCGAAGGAGAGCATGGTCCGCCCGGCCTCGATCCCAGAGAGATCCAGGACGTCATCGATCAATCGCAGCAGGTGCTCGCCGCCACGTAGGACGTGGCGAACTCGCTCTAGTTGGCGGTCATCGAGCGGTCGCTTCCGATCCACCTCGAGTAGCTGCGCGAACCCGAGCACCGCGTTGAGCGGCGTGCGCAGCTCGTGACTCATCGATGACAGGAACTCGCTCTTCGCGGCGCTCGCCGCGTCCGCCGCTCCGCGCGCCGCGCGAAGTTCCTCCTCGCGCTGGACGTCATCCGTGACGTCCGCGATCGTCGACACCGTACCGTGCTCGGCGGTCCTGCTGTCGAGCACGCGCAGGTAACGCCCGGTACCGGTGCGCACCTCGAGTACGCCCGACGGCGCCTGGTGGTACGCAAGCCACCGGACGTAGAGCGCTTCGCGCGTCTCGTTGCTGAAGTCGAACACCCCGGCGCGCAGCGTCTTGTCGAGCAGTTCCTCGAACGGCAGGCCGATGATCGTGCCTCCAACCGCTCCGCCGAGCAGCTGGCGCGCCGAGCTGTTGACCATGATGACGCGATCCTGTTCGTCGTACAACGCGAACGCATCGCGGACGGAGTCGACCGCGGAGACGAGGTACGCGTTCGCGCGCCGGTTATCGCGCTCGAGCCTGCGACGTTCGGTGACGTCGCGGATCCCGGCCGTCACGAGCAGGCCGCGTGCTGTGCGGATCGGTGACAGGCTGATCTCGATCGGAATCTCGCTGCCGTCCTTGTGGCGCCCGGTCAACTCCATGCCGATGCCCATCGACCGCAGGCGTGGTGCGCCGGCGTAGCCTGCGACGTGATGGCCGTGCTGTAGCCGTGACCGATCGGGAACGAGCACATCGATTCGCTGGCCGAGCAACTCGTCGCGCACGTAGCCAAACATCCGCTCGGCCTCCGCGTTGACCAGCACGACCAGACCTTCCTGATCAGAGACGATCACGCCATCGGGCGCGGCATCGATGAGCTCGCGGAACGGCAGATCAGTTGCTTCGATCGACATCGGGACTCCTCACCTGCCTCGGAGACTGATCTACGAGCGCTCAGCATAGCGGACCCAGGCAACAGTTCCCGCGATGCGCCACGTCTATTGATGCGATGTGGTCGCCTCACCTCGCGCTCGTGTGCGCCTGTGCCTCGTCGACAGTCGTCGGCACGATCACTCGTTGCTGTACACCGGGTTCGCGACTAGGGTGACCGCGTGATGGTGGCGGGTCTGACCGTGCTCGTGGTTGATGACAACGAGCAGAATCGAGCACTCGCGCGCGCGATTCTCGAGGATGAGGGCTGCGTCGTTGTGGTCGCAGGCGATGGCGAAGCAGGCATCGCCGCCTTCAAGCAAGTGCGCCCGCACTGCGTCCTGCTCGACATCCAGATGCCAGGCATGAACGGCGTCGCCGTGTGCGAAAAGATTCGCGAGCTATCAGGCGGCACCAACGTCCCGATCGTTTTTATCACCGCGCAGCACGACCCCTCGACACTGGACCGCGCTCTGCTCGCAGGCGGCGATGACTTCCTGACGAAGCCGTTTCGACCGAGCGAGCTGGTCGTTCGCGTGCAGAGCGCGCTCCGGCTACGGAGCCTGCTTCGCGAACGCAACGAGCAGCGCGGCGCCCTCGAGCGGTTGCAGGAGCAAATCTGTGCAGCGAACGAGGAACTCATCGTCAGCAGCGTGCGAGCTCACGAGTTGGCAGACGATGCGAATACTGCGCGGAACGTCGCCCGTCTCAACGAGGAACGGTTCCGGACGCTGGTGGAGACCTCGTCAGCGCTCGTGTGGAAGGCGACCGCGGATGGCCATGTCGACTACGAAGGCTGGCGGCAGTTCACCGGCGTCGACGCTGGACGGGGTGAATGGGGCTGGGTCGAGGCAGTTCATCCTGCCGACCAGGATCGCGTTCGTGAGGCGTGGATGGGGGCGGTGGCTGCGGGGAGCCCGTATACGTGCGAGCTCCGGATCCAAATACGTGAAGGCGGGTACGCCTGGGTGTTAGCGCGTGCAGCGCCGATCCCGCCGTTAGGTCCCGTGCGCGAATGGATTGGAATGCTGACGGACATCTCCGATCGAGTGCGCGTCGAAGAGGCGCGCGAGCGGTTCATCGGAATCTTGGGACATGACCTACGCAATCCCCTGAACGCGATCTCGATGGGAGTCGAGTTGCTCGGCAAGTTACCCGCACCGCACCAACACGTGGTGGCGGTGGTTGCCAGGAGCGCGCAACGGATGGAATTGATGATCCGTGACGTGCTGGATTTTGCGCGCGGCCGCCTGAGTGATGGCATCCCGGTCGTGCCAAGCCAGGTTGACTTGCACCGGGTATGCGTGGAAATCGTCGCGGAGATGACGCTGGCGCATCCAGCTCGAACGTTTAGCTTTGAAGCGGCAGGCGATCTCCGAGGGGAATGGGATCCGGATCGCATCGAGCAGGTGCTCTCGAATCTGGTCGGCAACGCGGTCACGCATGGCGAGGGTGCCATTCGAGTAACTGGTAGCGATGCGGGGGACCATGTCGTCATGACGGTCCAGAATCAGGGGGCGGCGATCCCCGCTGCGATGATCTCGACACTGTTCGACCCATTCAGCAAGGCCCCACGGGATGGCAACGGCACGCACAGAGCGTCCGACGGCTTGGGCCTCGGGCTCTTCATCGCAAGTGAGATCGTCCACGCTCATGGAGGAACCATCTCAGTCTCCTCCGTTCAGGGCGACGGGACGACCTTCACGACCAGATGGCCCCGAAAGGTGCCGCCGCGAGGAGCACGACTACAAGCCACAAGCACTCCGCTAGCATGAGGTGCCGCGTAGTGCTCGGGCCACGACACGACTCACTCAGCCATCGTCTCACGGCCTGCGTGGGCGGCGGAGCTAGTGTCCCGTATCAGAGAACGATCGACAAAATCACGAAGCGATTCTCGTGCGAGATCGATCGCTTCGGCTCGATCAGCGTGTCGTCAAATCACGGATCCGGGACCGTAGTAGAGGAGATGCGAGCCGGTGATCGCGAGCCAGCCGGAGAGGTGGAAGCGTGAATCGCCACTGCCGAGGACGTCGACCTTCACCAGACGGTTGAGACAAGCGGCGCGCCGAGCGGTCGGCGATTGACGCGTACATCTCGTCGGACAGATCTTGGGCGCGCATGAAGATCCCGCGGTGACCGTTCTGCAGGGCCTTGAGCAAGAGGCCGGATGTGAGGCCAGTCCTTCCGACGCCGGTCGGCACGAAGACGATGTTCTCGGCCTTGGGCACGAACTCGAGCTCGGCGAATGTCCGGATCTGTCGCTGCTTGACGCCGGGCTGGCGTTTGAACGGAAACGACTCGAGCGTCCACTGCTCGGGAATCCCGGCGCGCTTGATGCGCCAGGCCAGCGCGGCCTCTTGATTGGTCTGCCACTGAGCGCGGAGCGACGAACTCCTGGTACGAAAGGTCGGCCTTGTCGGCGCGCTTGGATTCCTCGTCGAAGATCTCGGCGATCTTGCGGAGGTGAAGGCACTTGAGGAGCTGCTCGAGATCATCCTTCATCGGATGGGTCCTGGTCGGGCTCGTCGCGACCGACGGGGAGGATGAAGTATGCGGTCGCGACGTTGTTCAGAACCATCCGCTCGAGGCGGTCGAGGATGGTCCCCGGTTTCGCGAGCCGCGCAGAACGTGGGGACGGTCCCCGGTTTCGCGAGCCGCGGAGAACGTGGCGACGGTCCCCAGTTTCGCGAGCCACGCACAAGTTGGGGACGGTCCCCGCTCGGGGGCTCGAGCTGCGCGACGAGTGCGAGGGCAGAGAGGCGCTGGATCGCGACCAGGTCGGAGAACTTCGTCTCGGGCGCGCCGAGCTCGGCGAGGAGACCCAGAGCGCGCAGACCTTGACGTCGTCAGAGGACGGCTCGGCGATCAGCGCGCGCAGCGCATCGAAGTTTCGCGAACCACGTAGAAGTTGGGCACGGTTCCCAATTTCCCGAGCTGCACAGAATTCCAGGCTCCTGGCCTGGCGTCGTTCTTGTATCGCGGTGCTGCCATGCGCTCCTTGCTGCTGCTGTTCCTGCTTGCCGCATGCGAGCCCGCCCTCCCCAAGAAGGCCTTGCCGGACCTGGTTCGCCAGCAGCCGCTGAGCGCCATCTCGGTGCGCTCGCTCGGCTTCGTCCCGGGCGAACAGATGACGTGGAACGTCACCGCGAAGGGCTTCACGATCGGGCGCGCCGAGCTGGCGGTGGGAGAGCACGAGATCCACAGCCGGTTCGAGACCGGACGGTTGGCCTCTGCGTTCGCGCGCGTGCGACACGAGTTGACGACTGTCGTCGATCAGACAGGAGCTCGTGCGGCGACCGAGATCCTCGAGGTCGATGGCGAGACCTCGCGCAATAGCGTCGAGTTTCGTGGCGCCCGGTTCCTCGCTGGGCCGAAGGTCGGCACCATCCCGGATGGCAATGTAGGGCACACGCTGCACTCCGCGCTCGGCGTGATCCGCGCGTGGGCCGCGCCCGACGCGAAGGCCGGGTTCCTCTACATCGTCCACGACGGCGCCATCTATCGCCTGGATCTCGCCCAGCCGTTCGTCGAAGATCTGCGTGGGCGACCGACGCTGAAGATCGCCGCGCGGATCAAGGGCGAGGTCTCGGCGAGCATCACGATCTGGCTCTCTGCTTCGGATGATCACGTGCCGCTCCGTCTCGAGATCGGTGCCGAGGACGTGCACCTCACGGCCGAGTTGCTGGAGACCGAGGCGTGAACGAATCCGTGGTTCGCGAACAACACGTGTTGCGCACCGGCACGGTCGGGTTGGCTAACTAACACAACGACACAACTCGGCCGTGGTTCGGTCGTTGCAGTCGGGTTCGCGGACATGAACCGTCCGTTGTATGCGGCGCTCGCCGTCCTGGGGATCGGTCTGCCGGCGATCAGCCACGCAGACCAAGGCCTGCTCCCACAGATGTCTAACGACAAGCCGGTCGTCTGTGGGCGCGATACCGAAGGTCACGTCTGGCGCATCCAGTGCGACCAGGTGAACAAGGTGTGCTTGTACGCTGCGAACGAAGAGCTGAGCTCGGGCGGGCAGCGCACGAAGCCGCTCCAGCGCGCGCGCGACTGCGAGGTCGATCAAGACTTCGATCGCAAGAAGCTCGAGGCGGCGGGCTACAAGTTCCTGCAGGGCCGTGTCGACGCCGAGTACGGCTGGATGCGCGACGAACGCGGCCGCGTATTTCAGGTCAACTTCGATCTGCGCCGGCGCATGTATTTCGGCGCCGCGTATACGCCGCAGAAGATCCTCGATAACCCGAGGGAGATAAAGCGCACGTCCGTCGACTTCGGCCTGCTGAGCTTCAACAAGCTCTCCGATGGCCAGACGCCGACGATGCACCGCGTGCGGTTGCTGACCGGTGAGGTCCACGTCGAGCCGTTCTCGGCGGCGGTCACCGTCGCGCACTGGGACGTGTCGCGCCGCTTCCTCGATCCGCTGCTCCGCATCACCACGTTCGTCGGCACGCCGCAGCGCCACGACCTGCACGTCAACCTCGGCCTGTGGACCGAGGCGGGCGGCCTCGAGATTCACCCGGCGGAGGGCAACGGTCACTCGACGATCTGGAAGCACGCGACCGCGCAAGGCACGCTCGATCTCTGGCAGTCGCCGGATCTGAGCTCGTTCGCGCGGATCCGCACCGGCATCGGCCTCGAGGGGCAGCACACCGACGGCATCGGCTACCGGTCCGCGATCGTGCCGAGCTCGGCGTTCGAGATCGACGCCGTGCTC
>JANNBP010000426.1:0-1531 GCA_031385555.1 Deltaproteobacteria bacterium
GGGCTGGCGATCACCGGCGGCGGGCTCGTGTTGCTCGCGGCCGGTCTCACGCTGCTCGGTCGCGCGAAGCTGGGACTCGGCCTGTTCCTCGGCGTCGTGGCCGGGTGTGCCTTCGTGGTGTGGCGTGGCGCGGAGCGGGCCGCGGATCTCGATCAGGCCCATGTCGATCGCCGCGGTGTCATCGAGCAGCTGTGGCCGGCGTGCAGCGGCACGCCGATCGCGAACACCGCGGCGCGGTCAGAGTCGGCGCCACGACCAGCGGTCCTGATCAACCAGTCGAGTGAAGGCAATCGCTACGAGTGGCACGTCGAGGAACCGTGGCGCGCGCGGTCACTCGAGTCCACGCAGCTCGTCGCGTGCTTCACCACCGCCAAGCAGTACGTCGACTCGTGCGGGTACGACGTGGCCGGCGGTGGAACGATGACCCAGGGCGTCTACCAGTACGTGATCACGGGCAAAATCTTCGAGGCGAAGACCGGCAAGCAACTCGCCGAGCGCACGTTCACCGGCCCTGCGCCCGGGAAATGCAGCGAGCGTGTCCACGTCAAGAAAGGCAACGTTCTGAAAGATCGCACCGGCGGGATGCCGAGCGACGCCGAGCAACTCACGTTCGTCCGCAGCTTCGTCGACAACGCAGAGCGCAACGACGCCGAACCGCCGCGACTCGAGACAGGCCACTAGGCCGGGCATGACTGGCCGGGCGTGGTCGCGACGTTGCTATGAGCCTCGTCCGCGATTTCGCAGCCCTGGACGAACGGTCTGCGCGCACGTCGATGGATCCCATCGGGGCGCTACACTGCGCCGCATGCACGTTCCCCTGACGCTGCTGGACTTCCTCGAGCGGGCCGAGCTGGTGTACGGTGATCGGGTCGCCGTCGTCGACGAGCCGCAACCACCGGGCGGTGGTCTCGGCACGATCACCTACGCGAAGCTCGGCGCGATGTCGCGCAGCCTGGCGTCCGCGCTCGATGACCTCGACGTCCCAGCCGGAGCGCGCGTCGCGATCGTGTCGCCGAATGCGGCTCGCTTCATCGTCGCGCTGTATGGCATCTCCGCGTTCGGCCGCGTCCTGGTGCCGATCAACTTCCGCCTCACACGCGACGACATTCTCTATATCGTGGAGCACTCGGGCTCGACGGTGCTGCTCGTCGACCCAGAGCTCGAGTCTCTCGTGGCCGATGTGCCGATCGCGCATCGCCTGATCATGGGCGAGGCGACCGACGCGCAGCTGTTCGGCCGCGACCGCACGCCGCGTCACACCGTCACCGACGAGGCCGCGGCCGTCTCGATCAACTACACCTCCGGGACGACCGCGCGTCCCAAGGGCGTTCGGCTCTCGCATCGCAGCTGCTGGCTCAACGCGGTGACCTTCGGTTGGCACGTGACCGTGACCGAGCGGGACGTCTACTTGCACACGCTCCCCACCTTCCACTGCAACGGCTGGGGCATGCCCTACGCGCTGACCGCGATGGGCGTCCGCCAGATCATCCTTCGCAAGATCGACGGTGCCGAGATCCTGCGCCGTGTCGAC
>JANNBP010000432.1:0-10316 GCA_031385555.1 Deltaproteobacteria bacterium
GCTGTTCCGCGAATCGGGCGCGTTGCCGCCGGCCGCGCTCGAGGAGCTGGTCTCGCAAGCCAAGGAGCTCGACATGGACAAGGTCCGTGAAGAGATCAAGAACCACTCCCACGAGCAGCACGAGCACGGCCCGGGCTGCGATCACGACCACTGACCGAAACGTTCGCCGTCCGGGCGAACGTTTCAGAGGATGAGGAGCGGGACGGCGAGTCCCAAGCGGCCCCCGCGTGCGAGCGCGATCCTCGCAAACGCCTGCCTGATCTCGAAAGGTCGCGAGTGTGCCGGCGCAGCCGGAAGGTCGAGGTCGCCCGAGATGAGCACTGGGGTCAGTTCTGTTACGCTCGGTCCGTGAAGCGGGTCGCGATCGCTGTACTGACGATCGCGAGCCCCGCAGCGGCGGATAACCCGCAAGACGTGTTCGGCTTCAAGCCGAAGGTCGCCGAGCAGGTGGACTGTACCGACGGCCGCACGTTCGGCTGCGCGTCGTCGACGGATCCGTTCGACGCGACGTCACCCTACGCGCTGCGCACGTGGTTGCCGTCGACGTACACACTCCGGTTGCCGGTCGGCGATGCGCGCCACGACGATGTCGTCGGCTTCGCCGCCGGGGTCTCGCGCGACGATGTCGGGCCGACGTTCGGCGGTGCGAACGGGCTCGACAACACGTGGACCGTCGAGGGCGCGCCGACGGAGAGCCTGCGCACCGGCAACGTCGAGACGCGCGTGCCCTTGCCGTTCACGACCGGCGTGCTGGTCACCGCCGGTGGCTTCGCCGCGCGCGATCGCGCCTCGCTCGGTGGCTCGGTCGATGTCGAGCTCAAGCGCGGTGGTGCCAGGCACGAGGTCCTTACCTACGCGTGGGCCGGGATCAGTGCCGAGGCGCGCGAGCGGCCGATCGCCGCGCAGACCTACCAGCTGCGCCGCTCCGTCCTCGAGAGCGGTCCGGAGACCAGCTTCGTCGCCGTCGCGAGCGGTCCGCTCGGCACGCTGCGCGGTGGACGCGCGTGGTACGCCGCCGGGGTCGGCGCGTCGCTGTCGTGGTTCGACTTCACCACGCGCGCCGCGCGCCTGGTCGACGTCGACGGTGATGGGGTTCCCGATGGGCTCCCCCTCCCTCCGACGGCGGACGCGGGCAGCGACGGCAAGGTCGATCTGGGGCCGATCGAGAGCACCAGCGAGGGAGTGCGCGCGTACTCGGTGCCGCTGATGGGGCGTGCCGGGTGGGAGCGAGGTCCGCACGATGTCGCGCTGACGCTCCTCGGCAATGTCTCGCGTGATGCGTCGTTCATCTCGAACGCGACCTCGCGGGCCGCGGGGATCGATCGCCACGCGCTGATCCTCGACGGCATCGCCGCGTGGCGCGGTAAATGGAAGACCACCCGGGCGCGCGTGCTCGCGGCGTGGCATCGCAGCGATCGCAGCGAGCAGGCGCGCGATCCGGCCGCCGACACCGCGCAGCTGCTGACCGCGTACGTGCCCGACACGCTCGTCGACGATCCGACCCTCGCCGCACAGTGCAGCGACATCCTCAACGACGTCGCGCCGACCATCGCCAATTGTCCCGTCCCGGTGGGCTTCTTCGCGAGCCGCGGCGCCGGGCTGCTGGTCGATAGCGTCGGCGACCGCCCCACGATCACCGCCGATGTCGCGAAGCTCGCCGGCAATCACGTGCTCCGCATGGGTGGCACCTTCGAGGACACCCGGCTCGTCACGTCCTCGCGGTTCACCGGCGGTCAGCTCGAGCGCAGCTTGATCCCCGGTCACTCCGACCGGACGCAGTTCATCGGCGACGGGGTCTGCCTCGAGGAGGCGGGCACGCCGTGCGACTACCGCACCAACTCGACGCTGACCTACCGCACGCGCTACACGGCGCTGTTCGTCGAGGACACGTTCATGCCTTGGCCGGGCTTTCGCGTCGATACCGGCGTGCGCTGGGAGTTGATGTGGGTCGGGCCACGGCTGCACTTCTCCGACGAGATCTCGCCACGGCTCGGGCTCGCCTGGGATCTCAAGGGCGACGGCAGCACGCGGTGGTGGGCGAGCATGGGCCGCACGCACGCGCTGCTTCCCGCCGGCATGGGTGTCAACGTGATCGACCGCGACGCCACGGCGCGCGACATCTCGTTCGGCGGCTCCGACACGCGGCGCGTCGATCGCGGCGCGGTGTTCAGCATCGCCGAGGACGTCCAGCCGATCGCGCAGGACGAGCTGACCACCGGGTTCGAGCTCGGCGTCCTCAAGGCGATGCGGCTCAGCACCTGGATCCAGCATCGCGTGCTGCGCCGCGGGCTCGACACCGTGGAGATCAACCCGGCGGGTGACGTGTTCATCGATAACCCCGGCCGATCGGGGACGTTCCTTGGCACGCCGGCCCTGCGCGACTCGACCGTGGTGGCTGTCGACGTCATGATCGCGCCCTCCCCCAAACTCTCGTTCCGGGCGACCTACTTGTGGGGGCGAACGATCGGCACCTGGACCGGGGCGTTCGATCCCCGCCAGGGGAACACCCAGTACGCCGGCACCGAGTGGGACCTCGACGCGACCAACCTCTATGGTCCCCTGCCCACCGATCCGGGGCACCGGGTCGCGATCGAAGGGGAGCGGCGCGGCCGGCTCGGGGGCATCGACGTCGCGGTCTCGACGCGGCTGACCGTCGGCAGCGGCCGGCCTCGCAACGTGTTCGCGAACACCGACCTCGGCGTGGTCTATATGTTGCCGCGCGGGTCGAACGGGCGGATGCCGGCACTCTCGCAGGCCAACGTTCGGCTGGCGGCCCGCTGGCGCCGCATCGACTTCACCCTCGATGCCTTCAACGCGTTCGATCGCCGCGAAGCGGTCACCGCCAGCGAGCTCTACAGCGACGGGACCTCGCCGATCGTCGGGGGGACTCCCGAGGACCTGGTGTTCGCGAAGAACGAGGACTGCAACGCGGAAGGGTCGTGCAGCGCCAGCCCGGTACAGAAGCGGACGTCGTTCGGCCTCCCGACCTCGTTCCAGAGCCCGCTCTCGCTGGTGCTCGGCGTCCATCGCGCATTCTGAGAATTTCTATAAGCGCTGTTGATCCAAGGCGGCGTGACCCTCTGGATTGCGCCGCGGTGATATCGTTCCGTGGTCGCTTTTTTCGCGCGAGATGGGGTTTGGGGCTTGCCCCAATCGAGGCTTCTCGCGTTGACGTTTGTCGCTCGGAGTCAGCATGGCCGACGTTGCTCAGTTCAAGGAAGCTGCCGCTGCGGTTCGTCACTCGCCACACGCGGTGTCCGCGTGGGAAGAGGTCGAGGGTCTCGCAGCTGATCTCGACAAGCCCGACGAGATCGTCACGCTCTACAACGAAGCGCTCGGCAACGCCGTCGAACCGCAAGTTGCCGAGATGATCGGCGAGCGCGCCGGTGGGTTCTGTGATGAATGGTTCGGCGATGACCCGCTGATCCTCGAGAAGATCCTGAACCGGGTGATCAAGCTCGCTCCCGCGTCGGACTCGGCGCTGCAGCGGCTCTCGGTGATCTACACCGTCGCCGAGCGCTGGAACGACGCGCTCGGGTTGTACGACCGCGCGGTCGACGCGACCAAGGACAAGTCGCGGCGCGTCCGGCTCCTGCGCGAAGCGGCACAGCTCGCGAAGGATGTCGCGAACCAGCCCGACAAGGCGATCGGCTACTACCAGTCGCTGCTGCCGCTGGCGCCGGACGATGCGCAGATCAGCCAAAGCCTCGAACGCTTGCTCGAGCGCCACGAGCGCTGGGCCGACTTGATCGCGTTGTGGGAAGGCCGGCTCGAGAGTCAGAGCAAGCGCGATCGCGAGCGCATGCGCATCCGCATCGCGACGGTGTGGCTCGACAACCTGAGCGATCCGGGGCGCGCCCTCGCCGCGACGAAGCCGCTGCTCTCCGAAGCGGACGACGACAAGGAGCCGTGCCGGTTGCTCGAGCGCGTACTCGAGTCCACGCACTCGACCGCGGGCATCCGCGACGCCACGCTCGATCTGCTGCGCTCGCACTACGACGCCGCCGAGCGTCCGCGCGAGGTGATCCGCGTTCTCGACAAGGTGATCTCGCTCGATCCCGCGGCGAGCGGTCCGCGCCACGAGGAAGCCGGGGGTCGGCTCGCCGAGCTCGACGAGCTCGGCCCGGCGATGGATCACTACGCCGCGCTGCTCGCGATGCAGCCGAGCTCGACGGCGACGGAAGAGAAGCTGCGCCAGCTCGCCGAGCGCGGTGGGCTGCACGATCGGTTCGCCGACGGTGCAGCAGCCGCGGCGCGCACGTCGGAGGATCCGACGCGTCGGGTCGAGCTGCTCGGGGAAGCGGCGAAGACGCGGCTCGAGCGGCTGTCCGATACCGAGGGTGCGATCAAGCTGCTCGTCGAGGCGGCGGAGATCAACGGCGCCTCGGACATCGAGCAACTCGGGGTCGCGCGCCGGCTCGCCGCGCTCTACGAACAGACCAACCGGCCGCGCGAACGGCTCGGCGTGCTCGAGCGCCAGGCGCACCTCGAGGCGAACGAAGCTGCGCGCAGCGCGCTGCTGTCGGAGGCTGCGAAGCTCGCCGAGTCGCTCGGTGATACGGATCGCGCACTGTCGCTGTGGGAGCGCCGGATCGACAGCGATCCGGACGATCTGTCGGGTCTCGATGCGCGGATCGGCATCCTCCAGAGCCAGAACCGCTGGGATGATCTCGTCGCCGCGCTCGAGAGCCGCGCGAACAAGGTCACCGCTCCGAACCAGAAGCGCGCGGACCTCGTGCGCGTCGCCCTGGTCCATCACCAGCAGCGCAATGATCTCAACGCTGCGATCAACGCATGGCAGCGCGTCGTCGCGGATCACAAGGATGACGAGGAGGGCATCAGCGCCCTCGCCGATCTGCTCGCAGAGACGTCGCGGTGGGCCGAGATGGCCGATCTGCTCGAGAGCTCGTCGGGTCGCGCCACCTCGCGCACCGTCGCGCGGCTCGTGCGCCTCGGCGATGCCTTGCGCGAGCACCTCGACGAACCGGTGCGTGCCCTGTCCGCCTATCGCAACGCGATCGCGATCGACCCTGCGAGCAAGTCCGCGCGCACGGGCTTGACCGCGCTCCTCGACGGCGCGACCACGCGTGCGGGCGCCGCGGATGCACTCGCCCAGGCGTTCCGGATCAATGGCGATCTCGGTGGCGTGCTCGATCTGTTGCCGGCGCGCCTCGCCGAGGCGAAAGAGGATCGGACGCGGCTTGCCTTGTTGCGCGAAGCCGCTCAGTTGCGCCTCGAGCACAAGCACGACGCGGCCGGCGCCCTCGCGGATCTCGCGAAGGCGTTCCCGCTGTCGCCGCGCGATCAGCTGATCGAGAACCAGCTCATGTCGCTCGCGAAGTCCACCGGTGACTACGCGACGGCGGCGGCGGCCTATCGCGCGTCGATCACGGCGCTCGGTGACGATGCGCGTGAAGCAGCGCGGCTGCGGCTGGCGTACGCGGATCTCGTCGCCGATCACCTGAGCGATCCGCCCACCGCGTGTGATGCCTACGCGCAGGTCGTCGATGTCGAGCCCGGCAATCGCCGCGCCGTGCACGCGTTCGCGAGCACCGGCGTCGAGCTGAGGCGCTGGGATGCGGCCGCGGATGCCGTGATCCGCTACTGCGACAAGCGCGAAGGCTTCGACGACGAGCTGCTCTCGATCCTCGAGGTCGGCGCCGTCTCTGCGAATGCGTGGGATGCCCTCGCGGTTGCCCTCGGCTCCGCCATCGACACCCACAAGTTGCCCGGTGCCGTCGCGGCGACGTTCCATCAGCGGCTCGCGATCGTCCATCGCGACAAGCGGAACGACCGCGCGCTTGCGATCAAGTCGCTGCGCCGCGCACTCGAGCTCGGGGGAGACAAGCTCGCGTGGCTGACCGACCTCGTCGCGATGGAGCGCGACCAGGGCAACTCGCCCGCGCTGCTCGAGGCGTTGCGCCGGCTGTCCGATTCGGACGGTCGCGATCTCGATTCGCTCGTCGGTGCCGCGGATGTCGCGAGCAAGCTCGGCGAGCGTGAACAAGCGCTGCAGATCCTCTCGGCCGTGCTCGGCCGCGCGACCGCGGGCTGGCGAGGTACGGCGTCGGTGCGCAGTGCGCGCTCGATCGATGCAGTCGCGAAGTGGGCGATCGACGCGCTCGTCGATCTCTATCGCACGGGTGGGCGGGCACGCGCCGCCGTCGACACGTTGGTCGAAGCGGCGCGGTTGCCGTTCGATCAGGCGACCCGCCGCGAGATGCGGTTGCGCGCCGCACAGCTCGCCACCGTCGAGCTCGGTGATAACTCCTCGGCGATCGATATGTATCGCAGCGTGCTCGCGCAATCGCCGAACGACCTCGAGGTCATCGAGCGGCTCGCACACTTGCTCGGCCTCGAAGATCGCGTGCCCGAGCTGCTGACGCTCCGGCAGATCCAGCTGGGGCTCGAATCAGACACCGAGAAGAAGCTGACGCTGCGCCTCGAGCTCGCGAAGCTGGTCGGCATCGTCGAGGAACGCGGTGGTCGGCTGGACGCACTCAAGGCGAACCTCGAGGACCGCCCGGGTCACGATCAGTCGATCGACGCGGTCGCGGAGCTGCTGTCGAGCAAGGGCCAGCATCGCCAGCTCGCCGATCTGCTCGAGCAGCAAGCACAGCGCCTCGAGAGCGCCGGCGAACAGGGTCGCGGAGCCAAGTTGTGGGCGCGCTACGCGCACGTCGCGGAAGCGGACACCAAGGAGATCGAGCGCGCGATCAGCGGTCACCGCCGCGTCGTCGCCCTCGCACCCACCAGTGAATCGCTGCGCGCACTGGCGCGGCTCAACATCGAGCGCGGCCAGTCGGCGCAGGCCGTGCCGTGGCTCGAGAGCCTGCTCGGGACCGTGCCGCAAGGCGAGCGCATGCTCGTCGTCGGGCAACTCGCGAAGGCGCACCTGTCGGCGAACCAGCCCGAACGCGCGATCGTCGCGCTCGAGACCAACCTCGACGACAAGGAGCTCGCCCTCGATCTCCGCATGTTGCTCGCGGACCTCTACCGCAAGAGCGAGCAGTGGGAGCCGCTGGCGCGCCACCTGACGCGCAGCCTGCCGCTGATGACCGACGAGAAGATCGCGCGCGAGCTCGCGCGCGAGGCGTCGTCGATCTATCTGACCAAGCTCGGCTCGCCCGCGAAGGCGATCCCCGCGCTCGAGACGGCGCTGACCCTCGATCCGACCGACAAGGATCTGCGCACCGCGCTCGCGATCGGCCAGCGTGTCGCCGGCCGCGTCGAGGAGGCCCGCAAGGCCCTCACCGAGCTGATCGCCGACTTCGGTCGCCGTCGCTCGCCGGAGCGCGCGGCGCTCCACGTCGAGCTCGCGCGCGTCGCGCAAGCCGAGGGCAAGCTCGACGAGGCGATGTCCGAGATGGAATCGGCCTCGAAGATGGACGTGTCGAACGCGTCGATCCAGAAGGAGCTCGCCACGATGGCGCGGACGTCGGGGCAGCTCGACAAGGCCGAGAAGACCTATCGCGCGTTGCTCCTCGTGGTTCGCCGGCAACCGCCGGGGGATGACGAGAATGCGGTCGGGACGTCCGAGGTGCTGTTCGAGCTCCACAAGCTGGCCGACAAGGGCAGCGATCAATCGAAGGAGCTCCTCGAGTCGGCGATGGAAGCCGCGATCCAGTCCGACGCGGAGGTCCGCCGGCTGCGCCGCTCGCTGCTCGCGCACGATGAAGGCGAGCTGCTGCTCAAGGTGCTCGAGAAGCGCCTCGCCACCAACCCCGACGTCCATAGCCAGGCGCGGCTGCTGTCCGACATGGCCGAGGCGCTCGATGGCCTCGGTCGTGGCAACGAAGCCCTCGACGCGCTGATCCGCGCGATCGGGGCGATGCCGTCGCGGATCGATCTCCACGACCGCGCACGCGAGCTTGCGAAGAAGAGCGGTCAGACGAAGCGGTTCGTCGAGGCCGTCGATGCGGTCGTCGACAGACTGCGGCGCAAGGATGACCCGCCGCTGATCGCGAACCTCCTGATGCGCGCCGGCGAGGCGCTCGAACAGGATGCAAGTGATCTACGAGGTGCTGCGAACCTCTACCGCCGCGTCGAGATCCTCGGCGAGCGGTTGGCCGAGGCGTTCTACGCGCAGGCCCGCGTCGCCGCGTCGCTCGGTGACACCGCCGAGCAAGCGCGCACGCTCGACAAGATGTTCGAGCTCGCCGGCACCGATGCCGAGCCCACGCCCGCACAGGTCGATGCGCTGTATCGCCTGTCCGAGATCTTCCTCGGTAGCGAGAGCCGCCGGAAGCAGGGCTTCGAGCTGCTCGAGCGCGCGTTCGCCGCCGAGCCGCGCTGGGCGCAGGCCGGTCGGTTGCTGCGGGTCGCCGCACAGAACGACAACGCCGACGAGAGGGTGATGGTGATGTTCGAGCGCGTGGCCCGCAACGGCGGTGACAACGAGCTCCTGCTCGATTTTCTCGAGCGACGCGCAGCGCTACCTTCCGCGACGCCCGAGGGGATCAAGGAAGCGGTCGATCTCGCGGTCAGCCAGGGTCTGGAGCAGCGGGCCGAGGCCCTGCTGGTCCGCGCCGTCGCGGCCGCACGCGAGACCGCCGACGGGCTCGGCTCCGCGCCGTGGGCCGTGCTCGCGCTCGCCGAGCGCAGGCTCGCCGCCGGTGATCTCAACCAGGCGCGCGATCTGACCTACGAGATCGCCCCGATCGCGGAGGCCGATCAGATCGACGGGCTCGCGATGCGGATCGCGACTCGCGCCCTCGCCCACCGCCGGGTCGACCTCGCGTCCGACGTCTACGAGTTCCTGCGCGAGAGGAACCCCTCCGATCGCGCCGTCTGGCAGCCGTTGCTCACGATCTATCGCGAGACCGGCGACGGCGACCGCCTCGGCAGTGTCGTCAGCTCGACGCTCCCGAACTTGATCACACCTGCCGAGCGCAATGCGTTGCGGCTCGAGCACGTGAAGTTCCTGATCGAGAACCTCAAGCGGTTCCACGACGCACTCGACGTGTTGCGCGATGCGCTGGCGGACGATCCCGACAACCTCGAGGCGGCGGAGCTCTATGAAGGCACGCTCCGCAGTCTCGACGATGACGACGGCATCCAGGAGTTCCTGTGGTCGCGGTTCGAGGACGCGCAGCGGCGCGGCCATCGCGATTCCACCGTCGACGTCGCGCTGCGCCTCGGCGAGCTGCTCCAGAAGTCGGAGTCGCCGGATGCCGTGCGCGTCTATCGAGCCGCGCTGATCGTCGCGCCGGATGATCGCGAGATCCTCCGCCGCGTCGTCGATCTGCTCGGCGAAAACGACAACCCGCGCGAGGGCGCCGTGTTGATGGAGCGGCTGCTTGCCGTCGAGACCCCGGAGCGTGCACCCGCACTCGCCGGCAAGCTCGCGACGATGTGGGAAGCCGCCGGCGACACCAAGGGCGTGCAGCGGACATTAGAGCTCGCGCACGGCTCCGCGCCCGACGACAAGGCGATCCACGATCGCCTCGAGCAGTGGTACCGCGATCGCGAGCTGTGGGCCGAGCTCGCCGAGCTGATGACCCGCGACGCTGAGCGGATGACCGACGACAACCTTGCCGTCGGCCGCCTCCGCGAAGCCGCGTCGACCTACTCGGGCTTCCTCGGTCAGCCGCTCAAGGCCGCCGAGGTGCTCCGCAAGGCGCGGCAGCGGGCCCCGAACGTCCCCGAGCTCGTCACCGATCACGCAACCGCGCTCGCGGCGGCCGGCGAGCTCGATGCGGCGCAGCGCGCGATCGGCGAGGCACTCGCGACGGTCAAAGGCGAGGGACGGGTCTCGCTGCTGCTGTTGCGTGCGTCGTTCCGCCAGCAACTCGGCGACGACGCCTCTGCCGTCGCCGATCTGACGGACGCCTACGATCTCGACAAGGATCGCAGCGAAGCCCTGGTCAACGGGCTCGAGCGGCTACGCAGCCGCGCCGAGCGCGATGGCGACATGCCCACCGAGCGCACCGCCACGCTACGCCTCGCCCAGACGTTGATCGCCCACAACGAGGTCGAGCGCGGTCGCTCGTTCCTCGTCACGTGGATCGAGCGCGATCCGCGCGACAGCGAGCCGCTCTACATGCTGTGTGATCTCGACGAGTCGATCCGGCACTGGGACGGGGTGGCCGCCGCGGCCACGCGACTCGCGTACATCACCGAGGGTGAGGGCCAGGTCACCGCCGCGATGCGCGCCGCCGTTGCCTCGACGACCGCGGGTCGTCCCGGCGAAGCGGTGCCCGTGCTCGAGTACGTGCATCAAGCACAGCCCTCCGTGGAGAGCCTCCGCGACAAGCTGCGCGAGATCTACGAGGCTGCGGGCGAGTACCGCCTGCTCGCCGGCGTGCTCACCGCCG